>NZ_JACJFH010000017.1:0-64159 GCF_014164495.1 Pseudoalteromonas sp. SG41-5
AGCTTAGTAAAAAAAACTTTATTATTGTTTAGCTTGTCATAACTTAATTTATTGGGGCCGGTTAATGACACCTTATAGCGTGTTCTATCTACATTTTGAAAATCAAAGTTAGAAAAACTAACTTCTAAGCCCACATCTTCATCAGTTAGTTGTAAAGGCTGGTTGGCGTATTGCAATGGATGATAATTAAGTGTACGGGAGAGTAACGATATATCGGTGATTTCAGTCACTGTGCTGTCACGATCATTAGGGACAGATAAAAAGTCTTGCGGGGCAAGTGTTAGCACGCCACGGGTACTGCCAAAAGCTAAGCGGCCATCGTTTAGCTGAGTATGTGAGTCAATATTAAATTCATTCACAGTTAAGCCATCTTTAACAGTATATGCATTTAATTGCATTGAACTTAAGTCGAGTCGATAGAGGCCATTTTTACTGCTGATCCATAAAAAGCCAAATTGGTCGATTTGCAAGGCGACAATTGTTTTCGTTTTAATGCCATTACTGAGGTTTATACGGTGTTTTACTTCGTAACTGTTGGCGTCAAGACCAATTAGTCCTTCTTGAGAAGAGGCAAGCCAAAGGGTATTGTTATAATCGATCACCCAATCATCGATAGTGACATAATTTATTGGGTTATAATTTTCGACTTCGTAGATCAAGGTGAGTTTTTGGCTGGACTCATTATAACGATATAACGCGCCAGATACGCTGATCAAGTAGTCATCGGGTTTATGGGGCAATGGTTTTAAAAAAGCGTGCACATTGACGGGATCTAACTGCTCTTTGAGACCTTTAATTACGTTAGTCTGACCACTGTTTCCATCATACAGGAAATAATCATTCTCGCTAAAAAATGCAAAGGTATCAGTCGTGATTTGATGATATCCATAGCCTGGGCCGCTGTCGAGAATGGCTTGTGTATTGCCTTGCATTGGTAGAGCTATTTTTTGTTCGGTTTTTTTATCAAATAAAGCAAGACCATCATAGAGCAGTAACCACAAATAACGGTCTGGCTCATTTAAGTGCGCCGAGGCAATACCATACACAGCAAATTGGCCATAAAACGCTTTGCTGTCATCGCTGGCTAAGTAAGTTTTTTCGGTAGTCTCATCTAGGCGCATTTTGGCTAGGCCATTATCGGTGCCCAGCCACACGGCGTTATCGTCTTGGTAAACAGCAAGGATCACATTGCTGTGCAATTTATCATTACTGGTGATTTGAATATTGCCAAAACGCCTTGCTAAAGTGGACCAAGTAAAAACGCCTTGCGAGCGCGAGGCAAGCCACATAAGCCCTGTTTTATCAACCATCACATCTAAAATAGTGTTGTCGGTCATGTGAAATTTACTTTGATCAAAACGTAAAAGAAACTCATTGTGATCAGTATGGCGATGGTATTGATAAAGGCCATCCTCAGTGACTATAAATTCACCATAAGGGGTATTAACATAATCCCAAATATTATGTTCCGCGAGTAGCGTTTTTACGTTATTGAAGTCTAATAACTCATTGTTATTAAAAGCAATAGAATAAAATCCTTCGACTGTGCCAACCAGTAAACCAAGCTGCGAGTCGATGGATAAAAATTTGATATTGTTATTATCTGGATTGAGCTTGTCTTTGGCAACTAAAGGTATTTTAGTAATATGTTCATCAATTAATGATTTAGAGTACAACCCATCAGTGGTGGCAATATACAAAAAGTCATTATGAACAGTAATTGCGCGGACAGAATTATCATCTTTACTGATTGAAAACTCATGGGTATAGGTATTTTTTTGTGGATCAAAGGCATACACATGTTGATTAATGGCGTAATAAAACAGCTGCTGATGTTCGGCGATGGCAAAAATAGGAGAAAAGTGTTTATCTTCAGCGTTTAACTTACCTGAATAAATTTTACTAACTTTGAGTGTCACAGGATCTATAAGAAACGCACCAGAATACTCAGTTGATACAAAAATATCGCCGTTGTGTGTTTCGAACAATACAATAATTGAGAGTTGATCCAGTGAGTATTCACCAGAGAATATTTTTACCTCATAGCCATCAAACCGGTTTAAACCCTGTAATGTACCGATCCAAATAAATCCCAGTTTATCTTGCAGTGTGCTAGTTACGTGGCCTTGTGATAACCCTTCATCCGTGGATAAGCGTTGCAATTGCTGAGCATAGCTTTGAGCACTGGAATTAACACTAAACCAAGTGCATAAAATACTAAATAAGATGAAAAAAAAGTTTCTCAATCGCACTTAAGGTACTGCTCCCCTGAGATAAAGTGGTTGTTAGCCGTTAGTAAATATAGCATAACAATTTACAGTTGAATTAAAGAATTAGCTATATAAGATATACATTTGTATAACAAATCACTTATGCTGTTAGTTATGTTTAGATCACGGATGTTCACATTGCCTCATTCATTTAATGCTCACACCATGCAAAGTCTGCTGTTAGTTGTCGATATTCAAGACAAATTAAGTCCTGCGATGCCTCGTTATGAACAAGTAAAACAGGTCACAGTGCAATTAGTAAAAGCTGCACAATTGTTGCATATTCCTATTTTAGTCACTGAACAATATAAACAAGGGCTTGGCGAAACTGATCAGCAATTAAAAGCTCAGATTGGGCAAGCTGAGTTCTTTGATAAAACCCACTTTAGCGCGTGTAAAGAGGACGGTTTTTTAGAGCTTATTGCTAGCTATAAACGCCCGCAAATTATTGTAGTTGGTATGGAAGCGCATGTATGCGTATTACAAACTTGTTTAGATTTACTGGCGCAAGGTTATCAGATGTTTTTAGTCATGGATGCGGTTAGTTCGCGTAATGATCTGCACCGCGATTTAGCTATAGCTCAGCTAAGACAAGCAGGTGCTGTGATCAGCTGCGCTGAAAGTGTGATTTTTCAATGGACCGAAGTGGCAGCGACACCTGTATTTAAAGAGATTTTAAAGATTGTTAAATAAGCTTGGCAACAAGAAGAGAATAATTTCACTTCAGCATTGTAAATGATAGTGGTTTTTATTATCATGCCGTAAATTATTTTGATTGCTGTATAAATATCAATGAAACCTTCTTTAATAGCATTAGCCCTAAGTTCTATTACCATGACGCCTGTTGTCGTTGCTGCGCAAACAACAGCAGCAGGATCTGCAACTGATGAGTCTACTGTTGTAAAAAACGACATAGAAACCATTTCAGTCGTTGGACGAGCGTTTTCACTGTATCGCCCAACAGAATCAACGTTTGGTACTCGTACCGATACGCCGCTAGAGAAAATTCCACAGTCAATCCAGGTTATTCCGCAAGCGTTAATCAGCGATCAGGCTGCACGTCAAGTAACTGATCTGTACAGCAATATTGCGGGTGTTAATGGCTTTAGTTACTCAGGTGTTACGTTTCGTGGTTTTCGCCAAGATGAAATTTTATACGATGGTATAAAAGGTGACCCATTTAGTGGTTTTGCGGTACCACAGTTGTTTAATATTGAGCAAGTGGCTGTTTTAAAAGGCCCTAGTGGCGCTGTGTACGGCAGTGGTAACCCTGGCGGGATCATTAATTATATGACCAAAAAGCCCAGCTATGATAGTAAAACAACCGTTGCAGTTGAACTGGGTAATGATGATTTTTTTAGTGCCGCAGTCGAATCAACGGGCAGTGCCAATGACGCACAGACCCAAGCCTACCGTGTTGGTGTTTATAAAGATTCAGATAAACCATTTCGTGAAAATACCAGCGAAGATAATACTATTATTGATTTAGGCTATCGTTTTGATTTTAATAACGACACTAATCTGGTATTGCAATATACCCATGTTGATCAAGATTTAGGCGGCGCTAGATTACGTGGCGTGCCAGTGGATAAAAACGGTAACTTTATTGCCGACATAAGCTGGAATCATAATGAAGCAACGGATTATCAAACCGTTATTGCTGACGTGTTTCAAGCAAGTTTTCAGCACCAATTTAATGAGGTATTTCGCAGTGATATCACTGCGCGTTATTTTAGTAACGATGCCAATCAAAACTATCATGAGCCGCGTGGACTAAGTGACACAGATGGCGATGGAGTACTGGATTGGAGCGAGCGCGAATTTCGTGATCAACAACGCGAAAATACCGGGCTTAGTTTTACTGCCAATTTAATTGCTGACACTGAGCTTGCCGCTATGCAACATGTGATGCTGGTGGGTGTAGATTGGTATAAGCATGAG
Source organism: Pseudoalteromonas sp. SG41-5 (assembly GCF_014164495.1). Taxonomy (NCBI): domain Bacteria; kingdom Pseudomonadati; phylum Pseudomonadota; class Gammaproteobacteria; order Alteromonadales; family Pseudoalteromonadaceae; genus Pseudoalteromonas; species Pseudoalteromonas sp. SG41-5. Next base: position 4,212 of record NZ_JACJFH010000017.1, read on the forward strand.
TTTGAATCTGCATATAGAACAGCTGTACAAGCCAGCAAAGGCGGCCCAGTGCCAGGGATCTCAATATTAAATCCTGTGTATGGACTGACTTCAAAAGATGATTATGATTTAGCAAACGTAACACCGCGTTTAGCAAGTACTGAGTCAACACGTATTGGCCTGTATGCACAAGACCAAGTTGATGTTACCGATAAATGGAATGTTACGGTTGGCTTACGGTACGATCGTTTTGAAGACACCGATGTGCTTAATAACACCGAGTTTTCAGACAGCGATGTGACGTATCGTATTGGCACAAGTTATAACTTAAACGATACCTTTTTCCCTTATGCGCTGTATGGCACAGGCTTTATGCCACAATCGGCCAGTAATCAAAATCAAGATGTAGGCGGGCCATTTAAACCAGAGCACAGCAATATTCGTGAACTTGGTTTACGTACTAAGTTACTTGATGACTCGTTGGCTGTGAATATGGCAACGTACCGCATTATCCGTAACAATATTTTACAAGCCAGCACTGAGTTATCAGACACCGGCGTTGATCAAATGGAAGCGTTAGGCGAAGTTGACAGCCGAGGCTTTGAACTTGAGATTGTTGGCGATGTCACCGAACGTTTAGTGATCACAGCAAGTTACGCATACAACGACACGCGTATTGTTGAGCAAAGTGAAAAATTTTCCGCGCAAGCAAAAGGCAGCGATAAATTTGCCAATGCGCCACAAAATACCGCAGGGTTGTGGACGCGTTATGAGTTACCGCAGTTGCACTCATCAATCGCGGCAGGTCTTGATTATGTTGATGAACAAGTCAGTTTAGACGGTGATAAAGTACAGCCGTATACCGTTTATAACATGGCTTGGAAGACTGAATATCAACAATGGGTTTGGCAGCTCTCAGTTAAAAACGTGTTTGATAAAGAGTATGCATCAAGTGGCTTTATAACTCGTGCTGGGCATTTCCCGGGGGAACCACGCCGCGTCTATTTGTCGGCTAAGTACACATTCTAAACTGACAATTTCGTACTATGAAAGCAAAGCAGTGGTTTAACTTACATGCTTGGGCAGGGCTCTTGGTTGGCAGCTTGTTATTGATAACGTGTTTATCTGGCACGTTGGCAACCTTGAGCCACGAAATTGAATATCTTAGTGATAGTAAATTTCGTGCTCTCTCGCATTCCCCTAATACTGACTTTGCTGCAATTGAGAATACACTTGCCCAGCGTTATCCTGGCAGCCAAATCATTAGCATATTGCGCCATCAGCAACCTTACTTAGCAACCGAAGTGTCGCTTAAGTGGCAGCAACAGTTTTTGTTTGTGTATGTTGATGGTGCGACGGGGCAATGGCTTGGCGAAGGTCAGTGGGGGCGAGTATCGCGCTTTTTACGTAACTGGCACATGAATCTATCGATGGGTTGGACAGGTAAGTTGATCGTCACGAGTTTAGCCATTCTCTTGGTTATTTTAGTGGTTACTAGTCCGATTGTTTATCGCCAGTGGTGGCGACATTTTTTAAAAAAGCCACGGCAATTAAAAACAACCAATCGTAGCAGCTGGGCTGATTGGCATAAATTACTGGGGCTTTGGAGTTACTGGTTTATTGTGGTCATGGCTATTACTGGCGTGTGGTACTTAGTTGAACACACCTTACAAACAGCCAAAATTGACCATTATATAACCCCCCCCGCAGAGGTTACGGATCTACAAACTGATGTCGCGCATCCGCCAGCGATAAGTGCCATGGTAAACGCGGCGCAATCAGCGTTTCCAAGTTTACATATTCGCGCTATACAATACCCAAGCAAAGCAAATAAACCGGTTTTGGTACTGGGCGATAATGATGACATTTTAGTACGTTTACGAGCTAATAAAGTGTATTTAGATCCAGCTTCAGCAGATGTACTGGCAATTCAAAAAGCCGCAGATTTACCTATTGTCGCGCGCATTAAAGATACCGCCGATCCTTTGCATTTTGGCAACTTTGCAGGGCTAGGTACGAAGTTAATTTGGGCTGTATTTGGTTTTTTTATGACCTGTATATGTATGGCTGGATTGTATATGAATTGGCTGAGAGTAAAGCGTAAGCAGCCTTCATTATTGCAATGGTTTGGTATCATGGGTGCAGTTAGTGTTTTATTAGTATGTTGTTCGCTACTTCTCACAACGCAAACATTTAGTGTACGCCAAGCACCAGCAAAACTATATTCGCCGGTGCTGTAACGTGCAGATAAAGTTAGCTAGTAACTAGGCCGTAACAACCCAAAGCAACAAACACTATTGCAGCAAGCATTCTTACTTTTGCCATTGGAATACGTTTTAGCAAGGCATTGCCAGCATAAATAACCGGCACATTGGCAAGTAACATACCTACAGTGGTTCCTATGGTTACCCACAACACTGATTGATACTGAGCGCCAAGCAATACTGTTGCTATTTGGGTTTTATCGCCAATTTCGGCAATGAAAAACAGCACCAAGGCAACTAAAAAAGCCCCGTATTGATCGTATTTATTGCTTACTTCTTCATCTTTATCTGGGATCAGTAGCCATAAGCCAACGACAATAAAACAGCCGTTCACAATCCAAGGCAGGTACGAAGAGGTAAAGCTTTGCGATAAATAATCGCCCAACCATGCAGACAAACCATGATTGATAATAGTAGCGACTAAAATACCTAAAATAAGTGCAGGTTTATTGGCAAAGCGGGCAGCTAACAACAGGGATAAAAGTTGCGTTTTATCGCCTATTTCAGCTAAAGCAACGGTGACGGTTGATGTGATAAATGTATCCATTTTACTTCTATAAGGCGGGAACATTAAACCAAGGTAAACGCCTATCTCCCGCCATGAGGATAGTGTTTACCCAGGTCTTGCCGATAATGCTTGCTACATTACAAACTTACCATGCACATGAGGTGCAATTATGTTGATAAGTTTACTTGCTGCGCTTTAAGTTAAAAGGCATCAAGCAGGCTACTCCCCCGAGAAGTGCGCACTTTGCCACATTTCTTTTTTAGAGTAAAGGTACAACAACAGGTTTTGTGGTGCGGCTGAGGGTGAACCCTGTAATTGAATATAAACGTATGCTTCACGCGCAGTACAGGAGCTAGAATACAATCAAGACTACAGCGAGTTTGAAAAAGACTACCAGTTCCCTGATATGCCTTTACCATCTATTGGCATCACAATTAATTTTTAAAGATGATAATCCTCTTACTCTAAGTGTGAGAGGGTTGAGCATCTGAAATATAAATTTAGCATTTTATGTGAAAGTCAGTTGTCGATTGAATCAAAATAGGAACTAGGCTATGGTTGAAGCATTAATCAAAATAAAATAAAAGCGAATAATTCTACAGGCTCGTTAGATAAACAAAAGCCCTTCAAGGGTTTGGATAGTGGGTTAAGTTAATAACCCGTTGAACATATACATAGACACGGAATGAACGCCGGTTGTGTTTGCGTTATAAAAGGAGAGTTGTTTGAACCCTAAAATTTTGGAAGACTTTATTAGCACTGATGAAGATTTTTCCCCTCATAAGGCTTATTTGGATTCGATCAGTAAATCCAGCGTTGATATTTTGTTTTTAGATGGTGTCGCCAGTGACTCTGGGAGTCGGTTTGGCGGTAATCCTCTGGTTGCAAAGGACTTTGTCTGGCCAGAACATAACGTTGGCGAATACCGGTTTTTAGGCCAGATTAATTTTTCTGAAATCCTCGATTGTCCTGAGCCGCTGCCCAAATCCGGTTTGCTATCACTCTTCTATGCTTATGATCACGACGGTGAAATTTTCTGGGGTGCTGAAGGATATGTGATCGCTTACTATTATCCGGATATTAATGATTTAGTTATGTTTGAGCAAGCAGCTGTACCGCAGGAGGCAAAGTTAATCCGTTTGGAAACCGGGCTGGAAATCCCCAAACATGAAGAGTTACGCAGTGACTGGCCTTTCGATACTAATCTTTTGTATGAACTGCCTTATCTAATAGGCCATCGCGAGAACTACATGCTGGGCTATCCGTCATTTTGTTCGCTTGCTTATGACCCGACCCCTGGTGATGAATGGCTTCCGCTGCTCACTCTGGCATCTCACGATGGGCTTGGCTGGTGTTGGCATGATGGGGATAAGCTTATGGTATTTATTGAGAAAGAAAAGCTTAAAAATGCCGACTTCAGCTGCCTGAAGACCGATGCTGGGTAGCCGCATAATTAAAGTCCACCTTATTAATACTGTTATAAAATAGGCTTTTTGGATTGCTCTGAAGTGACTATTTTTGTTTAAAGCGAGTGTAAACCGTTATCCGTGTTTAAAAATAACAAGGAAAAAATAACAAAGACATCCAGTTTAATTTTGTATTTTGTGAAACGAAGTACTAAGTTTTATTAAGTGCAAAAAATGAGCAGGGTGTCTTATTGAAATCGCAAGAAAGCGTCAAGTAAGTTTGGTTGATACAAAATATTATCACTGTATTTCACGTTGCGTACGGCGTGCATTTTTATGTGGCGAAGACCACTTTACCGGTCAATCCTACGGGCACCGCAGAGGGGGAGGGGGGATTTAGGTCACAAGCACTACTTGATGAAGCAGCATTAGCAGCCTGCATGGCATATGTTTATTTAAATCCGATTAGAGCTAAGATGGTAAAAACACCTGAAGAGTCAGGCCATATTAGTGTTAAAAAACGTTTAACATGCGCCAAAGATGGTAAGCAACCAAAACAACTACTTCGCTTTGCAGGTATACCACGTCAAATCATGCCAAAAGGGTTACCGTTTGAGCTTAAATCGTAGCTTGAATTCGTTGAGCTAACAGGACGTTGTATATGGTAAAGCAAGCGAGGGTATATTAAAAGTACACACTTACCTTTACTAGAAAGAGTCAATATTTCTCCAGAAAACTGGTTAGAACTCACCACGTAATTTACGCGCGTATTTCACGGCGCAGTAGGCAGGCTGTCTTCACAATAACGTTACGGTGAAAACTTAAATCGGAAGCGGCGTGCAAATATCAGTAATTGTAAAAAACTACTGGCATAGCGCTTGAATTACTCAGTAAAAAGTTAAAAACTGATGTCATTTTATGCATGTAATTTAGGTTTAAGAATGCTAATGACTTATTTAATGGATGAAGTAAAAGTAACCCTGTAGTAAAAGATAAATTCTTAACCTAAAAAGTAATTTTATTGTAACGGCTGTGTTTGTTCAATTAGAGTGACTGTCTTGTTTAGTTTCATTGAATCAAAATAGGAACTCGGCTATGGTTGATACATTAATAAAAATAAATTAAAAACGAGTTATTCTACAGGCTAGTTAAACGTCAGAGAGAGTTATGTACGAGAAAGCGTTAGATAATCTAGAAATGGATGAAAGAATTGAAGGTACCTACAAAGGTAGTTTCAATTTTAAAGGAGATGAAGTTCGCATTCATGTTGATCCAGATGGAGAGAAGTTAGAAGACACGATTACTCTGGCCAAAAGGATTCTTTCTTCTTTGGATGCATACGACAAGAAAGCCAGAGGCTACATAATAGAAAACAGCCTGCAATCGTACAATGAAGACTGGCGGGAAGATGATGAACCAATACTGACAGCCATGGAGTTCGATAAAAACCTGCGATTGGATGGAGTAAATTTCTTATCCTCTGATAGCGTTGATTTTTTCTACAGCGAAAATAACATGTTTGGAGGCCATTCATTAATTCCACAAATCTTTGATAGTGAGAACTTTGAATATTTGCAAATGTATGGGTAAAACGTTTAACACATATGAGCCTTAACACTATCAATAGGCACTAGTAGTCTTTTTGACCGTTTTATATAATGGCGGTCAACTCTAAATCAATAAACAAATTTGTTTACTTCGTCTGTCGATGCGGCTGTTAAGCAAGTAGCTTACGGCAAACACATATAAGGAGCGCTACGCAATAATATTTACATTATTAGCACTGCATTTGCTTATATTCTTCTAAAGCGCAGCGTTTCTGAACCTCTTTGTGAATAATTCAATTAAATATTTTTTGCACAAAGAGCAGAGAAAGAGAAGTAAATGAGAACTAACTTGAAGGCTAATATTAGCAGCGTAAAATACGATGCATTAATAAAGGTAAGCCCTTACATCTTAAAATAAGCCATTAAGCACCTGTAATACCTTCCAAAACGCCAATTAAAGCAACAGCAAATCCTCCTTTATATTTTATGTGAAAGTCAGTTGTCGATTGAATCAAAATAGGAACTAGGCTATGGTTGAAGCATTAATCAAAATAAAATAAAAGCGAGTAATTCTACAGGCTCGTTATGTTGGAGATCTTCGGGAGCCATAATATGAACTTGCCAAGTAAAAATGATTTTCCTGAAGGCTCCAGATTCTATATCAAAGAATTTGATGTACCACTAGTCCAGATACTAGACGGTAGTCTTTCTAAGTGGTTTAATTGGTTTGGCGGCAAGCCGAAAGAATACGCCCCAGACCTGGCAACAATTGGGAAGCAGAGTCATTTAGTGAGTGGCAGAAAATTGTGAAAGAATCACTTTAAACTATGAATTATATTCCGCCTAAAGCTATTGAGTGTTGGAGAGTCGATAATCCAGGGGGGGAATTATATGAAACCTCAATCATGGATAATTATACGGTGATATCGGCATATGGAAGGTATGCTCATTGCTCGGGATGTAAGATAGTTTCATGGCAAGAGTTTCTAAGTGGTGAATTGAATGAGCTCGGTACCAAAACAATGGGGAGTGAAGTATTAAATGAAATTCATCATAAATTACGCTCAATCACATAACAAAAAGCTGCAACATGACTCCGTAAGTTGGCGTTATGTGTCATGGTAGATATGGAAACACTTCAAGAAAAAAATAATAAATACGCTAAATACCACAGAAATGATTCTTGGGGTGTCTTTGTAGCATTTACAATCATGTCACCTTTATTATTCAGTTATGGATATGAATTTTTCTATTGGTTTCAGGGTGAAATAATTGAAGTTCCTCATCCCTCTTTTGTGTTAGTTGGAGCATTGTTTTATGGTGGTATAATGGTCGCAATGGTCGATATCATTATATTTCCCAAACTACTCAAAGTATTCTCGCTTATTGCGGTTATGTGCTGGTTTAGCTATTTTTGGGTTGTGCTTAATCTATCTTGGCTTGCTTTTGCACCCTTAGTTCCTGTTTTTATACTTTTACAAATTCAAATGCCAAGAATTAAAGCTAACTCAAACAAATGTGGCGATGACACATAACAAAGCAATAATGAAAGGGACGCAAAAAGCTTAGCCCGCGTCACTTCGTTCCTAATTTTAGCCAAGCTTTTCTGCGCCACATATTGCGGCTAGGAGCGACAAGCCGAAAGTATTGAGTTAGGAACTATTTATTGAAAGCTGTGAAGTTCGCTCAATTTTGATGTGCATGCTGTTTAGAGTATCTTGTAGGAGGTAAATTGATAATACCCAATAAGTTAAAAATGAATGATGAAGTTAGGATAATTGCGCCTTCAAGAAGTTTATCAATTATTGACCAAGAGACGCGAGAAATAGCAAACACAAGGTTTGAAGAGCTTGGCCTCAAATTGTCATTTTCAAAAAACTGTGAGTCGATAGATGATTTTTCGTCTTCATCTATAAAAGAAAGAATTGAAGATTTACATGAAGCATTCCTAGATAAAAAGGTAAAAGCTATCTTTACTGTTATCGGGGGCGATAATGTAAATCAATTACTAAAGTATATTGACTATAATATTGTTAAAAAAAATCCAAAAATTATATGTGGGTATTCTGATACTACAGCTTTATCAAATGCCTTATTTCATAAAACCGGACTAATAACTTACTCAGGGCCTGCATATTCAACTTTGGGGATGCTTAAAGGTATTGATTTTTCAATAAATTATATTAAAAAGTGTTTATTCTCAAGTGATCCTTATGAAGTTATAAACCCCGAACAATGGAGTGATGATTCATGGTTTTTAGATCAGGAAAAAAGAAGCTTTTATAAAGACAATGGCATAAAAGTTTTAAATCATGGTAAAGCTGAAGGAAAAATACTTGGAGGCAACCTTTGTACTTTAAATCTGCTTCAAGGAACTGAATTTATGCCTGACTTAACAAATTCTGTACTATTTCTTGAAGATGACGAGTTAACATCCCCTTCAAATTTTGACAGAGATCTGCAATCATTAATTCACCAAAAACATTTCGACAGAGTTAAAGGAATAGTCATTGGGAAATTTCAATTAAAGTCAGAAGTATCTGAAGACTTACTTAAAAAGATTATACAATCTAAACAAGAGTTAGAGTCAATTCCCGTGCTTTATAACTTAAACTTTGGACATACAACACCCCATATATGCTTTCCTATTGGTGGACTTGTGAAGATAGATACGAAAAGTCGTAAACAAATAACAATAGAAAAACATTAGGTAAAGAATACTCGAGTAATTAGCTCAATTTCATAATAATTAATGGTTGCGGGTTTAATATTAAGAGTAAAGGGATTGCATCGCCCTTGCTTGACTGACTGCTCATTGCAATTTTGAGTAGTTCGGCTTTGATCGAGAAGTAAACATTCGAGGGTTTTCGCATCGATTGCAGGTTTGTTGAGATAACGGACGCTTCAAAACGCTAATAATTAATCATCAATTATACCAAAGGGTTAAATTTCATTCGCTCAAACCCCGTAACTCAAGTTATGTAAAAACGATTGATTAATAGACGAAAAATAGGCGGCTTCACTCCATCATGAATATAAAAGAGAGGTTAAAATGGAAAATATAAGGCATTATATATTTTGATTTTATGAAAAATGACGTTTTATTTTACCTACACTCAACACATCACTAATGGCTTAACTACTATGAACTCAGCGTCAAAGAATACAATGCGAACATTTATACATTCGGTCTCAGTTATGTGTGCTGCGCTGTTACTGACAAGTTGTGTGAGTTGGATTGCACCAACTGTTAAATCTGAGTTGATAGCGCTTCAAGCGGGCGAATATCAGCTAGACAGTCAACATGCTGCATTAATATTTAAAATCCAACATTTAGGGTTATCAACCTATGTAGGGCGTTTTAATAAATTTGATGCACAACTCAACTTTGATCCTAATAACATGACTGCCGCGTCATTAAACGCAGTGGTGGATATTAGCTCTATTGATATTAATAATGCTGACTTAGCAGAAACCTTACAAAATGACACTTGGTTTAACAGTGAGCGCTTTGCTCAGGCATCATTTACTAGCAACACTGTTACAGTTATATCTGATAACAGTTTTAATTTCTCAGGTGATTTAACTCTTAGAGGTGTTACCAAACCTGTGACGTTTAAAGCCACATTTCACGGTGGAGCAGACAACTGGATTACAGGAAAATACACCATTGGTTTTAGCGCGGTCGGTCAAATCAAACGTTCTGACTTTGGCATGGACAGTTATATACCGATTGTTGGGGATCAAATTGACTTAGAAGTTTATGCGGAATTTATTAATGTTGGTAAGCAATAAGAAGTAAGTGATAGCTACTAAATCGTCAATCAGTGACATTTTCAGATAGAATATAATCCCTGAATGACCGCTAGGGCACTTTTGTGAAGTTTGTCTAAAAAGCGAAATACGGGCTAAATATTTTTAGCATGTGTTTCCATTTTGGTCGACTTTACTTGTGCCACATACCTGTCTTTTTCTGAGCAACAATAGGCCTTGATTGGATTGTTTTACCATGTGCGATGTCATTTACTCACCTCCCCCCTCTTGGTTTACTATCGATAGCGAGGTTAAAAAGCGCCAGATCTCTTACTTTATAAAATAGTTCTAGTTGTATTCGAATAGCTCATATTTGTTGAAGTTTGAGAAGCAACCTTTGTCCTACAGGCTTATTTTTATTCCAACCCTCTTTAGGATTATATAGTGATTTGAGTTGTTTCCACTTATGTGGATGATAATTCAATATATATTAAAACTGGGCTGTATCGCTTTTCATAGAGATTAGGACTATCTTTAATTATAGGCAAATTAGATTATGGAGAGCGTTTAAATGGCAGAGCTTTGTAAAATTCTCGTTATAGATGATGAAGAGATCAACACCTTGCAACTAGAGCATGTTCTGGACGATGTTGGGTTTATTTGTTCATGTAATAAAAGTGAGGATGCCATCGCTCTTATTGAAGAGTTTATACCAGATATACTTTTACTCGATCTAGAAATGCCCAATGTTAGTGGATTTGACATATTACTAGAAATACAAAAAAGACCTCATCTTGGTGATTTACGCGTTTTGATCATCACTTCTCATAATGATCCTGACATCGAGCAAAAAGCGCTTTCATTGGGAGCGATTGATTTCATATCTAAACCTTTGAATTTAACTTTATGTCGAATGAGGGTTGAAAACCATACAAAAATTCGAATTCAAGAAAAAACCATTCAGCGCACTAAAGCAGCTTTGGCTGCTGAAAAAGAGCACTTACGGATCACGTTAGACTCTATTGCTGATGGTGTTATTTCTACTGATGAGCATGCGTGTATAACTTACCTAAATCCAGTAGCGCAACGTCTAACCGGTTGGTCACAAATTGCGGCTAGAGGGCGACATATTGAAGAAGTAATGATACTTAGAGATGCCTCAACAAAAATACCTTCTATGAATCCTTTATCAGTTGCTCTGAAGGAAAATCGTCCTGTTGCTATGGCTATAAACACGCAGTTAATTAGCCGGCAAGGTATGCTGCACCGAGTCGAAGATAGTGCGGCTCCAATATTAGATAAGGATGGTAATAAGCGTGGTGCAGTAATGGTTTTTCAAGATGTTAGCGAAGTCCTTGCTATGTCAGTTCAAATGACTTATTTATCTCATCACGACCAACTAACTGCATTACCCAATCGCGTATTGCTTCATGACAGGTTAACTCAAGGAATAGCTAGAGCCTCATTTAATAATACTAAAGTGAGCCTGATGCTTCTTGACTTAGATAAATTTAAGTACATAAATGATGCTTTAGGACATCATATTGGTGATGAAATAATTGCCCATATAGGTCATAGCCTTGATAAATTTGCATGTAATGATATTACTGTTGCAAGAGTGGGCGGCGATGAATTTGCACTTGTTGTTCCCTATGAAAAAGACACATTCGGTCTTGAACCGCTTATTAGTCAAGTGCTAGATGTCATCGCTAAACCTTTCAGATTAGCTGATGAGCAACATGTCCTTTCAGCAAGCTTGGGGATAAGTGTGTATCCTGATGATGCATCAAGTGTAGAGGAAATGCTTCGTCATGCAGATTCAGCAATGTATAAAGCAAAACAAGAAGGCGCTAATAGCTATTATTATTTTAGTAATGATCTCCAAGTTGAAATGACTAAGCGTTTAAAAGTGGGTAATTGCTTACGCAACGCGCTAGATAACAATGATCTTGTTGTGCTTTATCAGCCAAAATATGACTTAGTGACTCACGACGTTATTGGTGCTGAAGGATTAGTGAGGCTAAAAGATGACACTGGAGAATTTATATCTCCACTTAATTTTATTGAATATGCCGAAGAATCAGGACTAATTTACCGTTTAGGTGAACAAGTTTTGGAGCAAAGTTGTATTGATGCTAAAAAGTGGCTTGATGCAGGATACCCAAAGAAAGTCGCTGTTAATATTTCAGCTAAACAATTCACTGGTATTTCGCTGGTTGATACGGTTGCATCGATATTAGAAAAAACTAAGCTACCAAGTCGTTATTTAGAGCTGGAGGTAACCGAATCAGCACTGATTGATAATTTCGAACAAACGATAAAGCAATTACAGGCGATCGCTGATATGGGGGTTAGCCTTGCGCTTGATGATTTTGGCACGGGGTATTCTAGTCTGTCATATTTGAGACTATTTCCTCTTGATGTGCTGAAGATTGATCAGTCTTTTGTGCGTGATATGATTAGTGACTCTCAATCGCTTGATATTGTTACTGCAATTATCGACTTGGCTAATTCATTAAGCCTACAGATCGTGGCGGAAGGTATTGAAACAAGCCAACAAAGAGATAAGCTACAATCTCTAGGCTGTGCCATTGGTCAGGGATACTTACTTGGTAAACCAATGCCCTTTTTAGAGATGATGGACGTGCTTACTCAAGCCAAAAATAAAGGAAATATATGCACCTAGCTCTTAAGCCATTAACGCAATGTAAAATATTAATAGTTGATGATGATGAAATAATTCGCTTTTCACTACAGGCTATCATGGAAGATTACTTTGAAGTCGAAACACTAGCTATGGGCTTACAAGCGTTAGATTATTGCAAATCCAATATCCCAGTTCTCATTTTACTTGATGTAAATTTGCCAGACATCAGTGGCTTAGATGTATGCAGAGCGTTAAAACAGGATATATTGTTTGCGCACGTTCCTATTGTATTTATTACTGCAACTTATGATACTGATTCTCAGAATGCTTGTTGGGAAGCTGGTGCAGCAGATTTTATTGATAAACCAGTAATTGCCTCAACGCTTATACATCGAACTACAAATCACGTAGAGAATAAGCTGCGCTTAGAAGTGTTGATGAAGTTGACTTATAAAGATTCTCTTACAGGACTTTATAATCGGCACTATCTAGACAAGGAAGTCAGTAATGCGCTGAAACAATCAGAGCGTGAAAAAAAGCCGTTTAGTGTGTTAATGACCGATATTGATCATTTTAAACTTTATAACGACCATTATGGTCACCTTCAAGGTGATATTTGTTTAAAACAAATTGCCGATGTGTTTGCCAATAGTTTAAAAAGGCCTCATGACGTAGCGATTAGATTTGGAGGTGAGGAGTTTCTGATTGTGCTGCCTTATACCGACATTGAAGGGATGTCGCACGTATGCAAACAAATAATTCTACAACTTAATGAGTCAAATATTGAGCATAGTCAATCATCCATTGGGCACGTTACTGTTAGTATTGGCGGAGTAACGTATGAGAAACAGGGCATAATGGAGCTTAATGAGTTGATCTCATTGGCTGACGAAGGACTATATTGCGCCAAGCGAGATGGCCGTAATTGCTATAAATTACAGGTTGTTTAATTTGGCTCCTTAGTAGTTTTAATTAATTATGAGATCTAATTTGCTGTTTTTTTTATTGTTTAGTCTATACTTTTTCTCTTAGGGACATTGGTATTGGATAAATAATAATGAGTTATTCACCTGATCGTAGACACTTCCTGCGTACAGTTGGTGCCGGGGCCGCTGTATCAACACTCGCATTCAAAGCGCCTTATGTATTTGCTAAAAAAGTAACAACTTTGCGCGTCATGGGCACTCACGTTACATTGCAAGAAGAGCTTCGGCAGCGAGCAATGCGAGAGCTAGGTATAAATTTACAATTTATACCTATGGGTAGTGCAGCTGTTTTACAAAAAGCTGCTGCGGATCCAACTTCTTTTGACCTTTATGAACAGTGGTCAGACTCAATAAATATCCTATGGCAAGCCGGTGCTATTCAACCAATAGACGTCGATAGGCTTGTCTACTGGAATGAAATAAATGACCTTACTAAAATAGGTAAAATAACCCCCTCGGCCAAACTAGGGGCAGGTGATGCACCAAACAAAATTTTATTTGTTCAAAATGATGGCTCATTAGCAAGTACACCTACAAAAAAAATAAGCTTTATGCCATATGTCCACAATGTTGACTCATTTGGCTATAACACAGATTACATCGAAAAGGGGCAAGCCTATGAAACTGAGTCTTGGTCTTGGTTGCTGGATGATAAAAATAAAGGAAAAGTGGCCCTTGTTAATGCACCAACAATAGGCATATTTGATGCTGCGCTTGCTGCTCAGGGCCAAGGTCTGATGACATTTAACGACATTGGCAACATGAGCATTGGCGAATTAGATAAATTGTTTGCAATTTTATTATCGAAAAAAAGGCAAGGCCACTTTTCTGGTTTCTGGACATCAGTACCGCAGTCAGTGGATTTTATGAAGACAAAGCGCGTTAATATCCAAAGTATGTTTTCACCGGGTGTGAGTGCCTGTAGAGGCCAAGGTATCCCTGTTGTCAATGCATCCCCGAAGGAAGGGTATCGTGCTTGGCATGGTGTTATGTGTTTATCTGCTAATACCTCGGGGCATGTAAAAGATGCGGCTTATGAATATATGAATTGGTGGCTATCTGGTTATCCTGGAGCCTTTATTGCTCGACAAGGTTACTATATATCTAACCCACAGCGTAGCCAGCCGTTAATGTCTAAGCCTGAGTGGGATTATTGGTACGAGGGAAAAGAAGCAACCACTGAGCTGATTGGAACGGATGGTAAAATTTCTGTACAAGCTGGCCAGACTCGCGATGGTGGAAGTTATATTAAACGTTTTTCAAATATAGCTGTGTGGAATACCGTAATGCAAAATTACGATTATAGTTTAGATAAATGGTATGAACTACTTAATGCTTAAGGACGTCGTTTGGTACATTTAATATCGCGTTCTATTGCAGCGAAAATGACATTAGCGTTAGCACTGGTGGTAATTACACTCAGTATCAGCTACATCGTCATGGATAAACGCTTAGAAGCAATTGATACATCGGTAAATAATATTACGGATATTAGTAGTCATGCCATTGGTATTTTACGAATAAACAAAGATATTGTTGAAATGCAACGTGATATTTCGGTCTATGGCGCATCAGGGAGTGATGCGGTATTTGCTAAGATTGAACAGAACTACCAAAGTATTGACCAGCGTTTAAAAGCAATAGATAAAAAAAATAATGAAGTTGACGATAAAATTTATATCGATGCCATGTCTGAACTCGTGCTTAGGTATGGTGATAATCTAAGCGTGCTAAAAAAGCGCTATAATATAAAAACAGCATTGATAGATACAGAGCTGCCACGTATTTATTTAGGCGCTGTTGCCCATTTAACAGGCTTACTACAACTGACCGCAGATTTAAAAGATAAGTTGTTAATTACGCAAAATATAAATATATGGCACACATTACACCACAATGCGCAGCTTTATTTAACTAAAAAGGACTATTCTAAGCGTCAACAAGTCATTAAGGCGCTGCAAAGTCTCTCAAGCTCCAAATTAGCTTTGCAAAAGCAGCAAAACAGGATCGAAAACCCAACAGTTCAGTTAGCTGTAGATTACCAGCAAGCTTTTACTAAAAGCGTCCAAGCAAATCGTAACTATTTAAGTCTAGTTAATGTTGTTATGGCGGGTGATGCCATTGAGTTTAGTGCATTAGCAAATACACTTAGAGAGCAGTCACTGTCACGTTTAATTACAATAAAAGAAACCGGCTCAGTTAGTATTTCAAAAACAGAGTATGTTTTACAGCTACTCGGAGTAGGCGCTATCTTGTATATCATTGGACTAGCGTTATTTTTTCACTTTCATATAGCACATGCTATTAAACTATTGACCAAAAGTTTTCAAAGCTTTCTTAATGGTGACCTATCGGCGCCCATTCACGATTTAACACGCAAAGATGAAATCGGTTTGTTAGCGGGTGCTGCAAATCGTTTCAGGGCGTTAAGTAAAGACTTTATTTCTGCAAAAAAAGCAGCGGAACATACTTCTAAGGTCAAATCTGAATTTTTGGCAAATATGAGTCATGAGATCCGCACTCCTATGAATGGAATTTTGGGGATGGCGCGACAGCTTGGCAATACCTCTTTGACAGATAAACAAGCAAGAATGTTAGAGATTATTCAGTCTTCAGGCGCCAGCCTGCTAGTTATCATCAATGATATTCTCGATTTGAGTAAAATTGAAGCCGCAAAAGTTGAGCTTGAAAACCAATCAATCGATTTACATAAAATGCTAGATGAGTTAAAGCTACTATTTAGTGAACAAGCAAATGCAAAACAAGTGCAGCTTTTTGTTTCATCGCCGACAGACGAAGAGAATATTATTTTTGCAGGAGATGAAACACGCATAAAGCAAGTACTTATAAATTTGTTAGGCAATGCCATTAAATTTACTGAAAGAGGAAGTGTTGCATTAAATGTAAATGTTCAGAAAGAGGCGAATAATGAGCTTATATTGTCGTTTGGTGTGTCGGACACTGGTATAGGTATATCACACGAGCATATTGAGACACTCTTTGAAGCTTTTTCACAGGCCGATACCTCGATTACACGCCGATTTGGCGGAACAGGCCTCGGTTTAGCTATTACCAGTAAGTTATTAGCGCTTATGGATGCACCTTTAAAGGTAGAAAGTGAGCTTGGTAAAGGCTCGCTTTTTTATTTTGAATTAAAGACTCAAAGGGGTGATAAACAAGCGAGTCGACAACATGAAAATACTAAATTACCAGCACCGCAAGAGATTGATCTATCTAACTTAAACGTATTAGTTGTTGAGGACAATGAGATTAATCAAATTGTTATTGAAGCGCTTTTGAAAGAGTTTAATATCACTTGTATCAATATAGCCGGTGATGGTGAGCAGGCGATTGCACAGTGCGAAATGTGTGCATTTGATATTATTTTTATGGATATGCAAATGCCTGTTCTTGATGGGCCTCAAGCAACACTTAAAATTAGAACGATGCCAGCTTTTTTAACAACACCGATAATAGCTTTAACTGCAAATGTACTAGGTAGCGATAAGCAGCGTTGTTTTGAATCTGGTATGGATGATTTTATCGGCAAACCAATAAGTTATGAGTGTTTAAGAGCGGTACTATTAAAGTGGTGTAATCCCCTAACTAAGCATTAGTAACAAAGGGCTAAAGATGAATATTTCCATGAAAGCAAATAAGTCAGTTGTATCTTCAAAGACGTTTCTTAGGTGGATCACGTTCTTTTTTGGTCTGTTGTTGGTTTTGGCGGTTTTACTATTTGAAACGCATGTAAAAAAAGATGTGTTAACGCAAATAGACAGCGAGTTTTCAACAACAAATCAGCGATTAAGGGAGGTGGTGACTTCATTTATATCTCGATCAAAATCAGATATTAGTTTTTTACACTCTACACCGCCGATTTCAGGGTTACCAAGAGCCCATTATAATAATGGTATAGACCCATATGATGGAACCACTTATAAACAGTGGAAAGAGCGATTAGAAACTATCTTTATTGGCTTTATGGAAAATAATTTAAATATTGAGCAATTGCGTGTTATTGCCGTTACCGCAACAGGAGAAGAGCTTATTCGTGTGCAGCGCCGAGGTGCTTCAGTTGAGGCTGTACCCGATTATTCGTTACAACCCAAAAGTGGGGAGCTGTATTTTTTACCGAGTTCGCAGCTTGAAGCTAAGCAAATATATTTATCGCCTATGTCGTTGAATCGCGAGTTTGGAGAAGTGACATTTCCATATAAGCCGATGTTACGGTTTTCTATCCCTATTTACAGTGAAGAAGGTAAGCGTTTTGCTTTCTTAATTATGAACGTTAGCGCAAATACCTTAATTGAAAAATTAACAACCACAGTGTTTGACTATTCTCAGCTTATAATTAGCAGCTCTGAAGGCGACTTTTTATATCACCCTATCGAAAAGTATCGATTTACAAGAGATTTAGCACCGAACATCACATGGGATACGCTATATGAGCAGTCGATCCAATATCAAGGACTTTATCGTGTGGATTCGAAGCAAAAAGTGGGCGAACAATACTATATGTTTTCCGATACAGTTCAAATGCGACCAGGGAAAAAGTTTAGTTATATTGATTTAAGTACTGTCGTTCCAAAGCTGTATATCGATAATATGATTAGTGATAAACGGCTTTTGACTTATGGGTTTTTATTGGTAATCATCTTTTTTACTGCAATACTGCTTATTACTTTTTATCGAAATGCAACCAAAAGCCAGGTGCTAGCTGAAGCACGTAGAGAGTCATCAGCCATTGTCGATGGTTCAATTGATGCCATTGTTGGATTAAATCTTCAAAGTGAACTAACCAGCCTTAACTTTAGTGCAGAGCGATTATTATCAACGTCTAAATCTTTATCTATAGGTATGCATACTAATGAATTGATATTACTCCAACAGCTGCCGATAGATAAGTATATTGCTGATTTGGAAAACTCGAAATCACAAATCAAAGATGAACGGTCCGTAGAGGTAAATGGGCAATCTTACTTTTTTGCTATTTCTGTAAGCCCGGTATTTTCTGAGCAGTTTGCACTCAATGGCCTTGCACTTATTATTAGGGATATTAGTAAAGAAAAAGCGGCCGAAGTTAAGGTAAAACGTTTGAACTCAGAGCTTGAGTCAAAAGTTAGAAACAGAACGAAAGACCTTGCTGAAGCGAAAGAGCAGGCTGTCATAAATAGTGATATTAAAAGCGCATATATTTCTAATATCAGCCATGAACTAAGAACCCCACTTAATGGTGTGATTGGAACATTAAATATTTTAAAGCGTGAAGAATTACCAGAAAAATCACGTAGGTTGATTAGTCTGATGGAGTTAAGTGCCACTAATTTAAACTTGTTGATAAACGATATATTGGATTTGTCTAAGATTGAAGCGGGTAAATTTGAATTAAACTTAAAAACATTTAATCCCAAATATTTGATTGAAGGCTTAGTTGAATCGTGCGCCATATTAGCCTTTGATAAAGAGCTTGAGGTTTATCTTGATACACGAGGTTTAAATTGCCAGCGAGCTGTATCAGACCCATTAAGGTTAACCCAAATAATCAATAATTTAATTAATAATGCGATTAAATTTACAGAGCGTGGTTTCATAAAGATCAAAGTTGAATCAGAAAAGATTGAGGATCAAAAACACAAATTACTCATTAGCGTTCAAGACACCGGCGAAGGCATTGAATATAGTGCCCAGCAGCATCTGTTTAATGCATTTAACCAAGCTGATAGCTCTATAACCGCTGAGTCTGGCGGTACGGGACTCGGATTATCAATATGTAAAAAGTTATGCCTGATGATGGGGGGCGATATAAAAGTGAACTCGGTCCCACTTAAGGGCAGTACGTTTAGTTTTGAGATAATAATTGATAGTGAAAGTAGTGAGAATACACCACAGAACAAGCATTATTTGTCTAAAAAAGTCTTAGTTATTAATAATAATAAAGAATCTCAAGAGCTATTAGGGCAGTTAATTCGTCATGAAGGGGGCGAGGTCGAGTACTCAAATTTTGAAGATTTAGCAGATATAACTGCTGAACCTTATGACATTATTTTCTTAGATGCAGAAGACAATAAAAGTGGTGAGTTAGAACAAATAATTGATGGCTTCATGCACCATAATTCAAACATTAAAATTGTTGTGTTACACAAACCCGGATCGCCATTACCTAAAGGTATTTCAAGTAAGGTCACCACAATTAGTAAACCATTCACACAAAGTGATTTACTAAGAGCGACTGGATTAACTCTGAGTAAGGTTGATCAATTGCAGTTACTTACAGTAGAAGCAAGCGAAAACAGTAATATACCAGTACGAACTTTAGAGCAAATTGATGGGTGTAGTATATTAATTGTTGATGATAATGAGATAAATATCGCAGTAGCAGTTGGATCACTTGAGTTTTTACCAATTTATGTAAAAACAGCAAGTAACGGTGAGCAAGCAATAGAAGCGTTAAAATTTAGTCGCATAGAAGGCAAGCCAATACGTTGTATTTTGATGGATTGTCAAATGCCTATCTTAAATGGTTACCAAGCTTGTGAGAAAATTCGTGCAGGAGATGCCGGTAATGAGTTTATAAATATACCTATTATTGCTATGACAGCTAACGCCATGATGGGCGAAAAAGAAAAGTGTTTATCGGTTGGCATGAACGACTATATTAGTAAGCCTATTCAAGCAAATGAGGCGCAAGCTAAAGTAATAGAGTGGGCATTATCTAATTACGAAAAAAATGAACATCCGGTCACTGAAATTTTGGCTGAAAAAGAAGTGTTATGGGATCATGGTGCTGCACTTTCTCGTTTACTTAACAAAGAAGCTTTGCTTATTAAAATTTGTACTATGTTTATTAAAACAGCACCTGAAAAATTTAACCAACTAACAGAATTTGTCGATGATCATAATTATGAACAAGTTCGTCAAGTTGCGCATTCTCTTAAAGGTTTATGTGGTGAGATAAGCGCCGACAGGTTAAGAAGTTTGTTTGCAGAGATTGAATTACAAGCAAGCAAGGGGCAACTAGATATTGAAAAAGAGTTTTCACTTCTGGAAAAGCTGCTTCCTGCGTTATTGAATGACATGAATGAGTGGCTAGAAGAAAATAACAGTTAGATATGAGTTATTTCATGAAGTGGCACATATCAGCCTCTTAAGTTTTAACCGGATTGCGGTGATCATCTAAAACTATATGAAATTAAGCAAATAAAAATAATTCTCAATTTTATGCGATTATTAATTGCGAACTGTTTACGTTTAGATTAATATACAAGCTCGAATGTAATTGAGAGTGGTTTGTATTCATGTATATCTGTTTATGTCACGGTGTGACAGATAAAAAAATTGAACAAACAATCGACGAAGGTGCGACTACAATGCGCGAGCTTTCTAAAGAGCTTAAAGTCGGTAGCCA
Organism: Pseudoalteromonas sp. SG41-5; assembly: GCF_014164495.1. Lineage (NCBI taxonomy): Bacteria > Pseudomonadati > Pseudomonadota > Gammaproteobacteria > Alteromonadales > Pseudoalteromonadaceae > Pseudoalteromonas > Pseudoalteromonas sp. SG41-5. The sequence continues at coordinate 24,710 of NZ_JACJFH010000017.1, forward strand.
GTGCGGCAAATGCTGCGGCTGTACTAAAAAGATCCTCAATCGTAAACTTATCCAAATCGCTGATATTACTGAGCAAGTGGCGTAGCTATTGCTGGTAATTGTTTAATCTCAGTGACATTTATTTGTATTATAAAAACTAAAAAAGCAGCCTAAGCTGCTTTTTTTGATATTAACCAAACGTTACATTTGCGACTGCAGGTAGTTTTCAATACCGGTGCTTTTAATTAACTGTTGTTGCGTTTCTAGCCAGTCAATTTGCTCTTCTTGCTCAGATAAAATGTTATCGAGCGCTTCGCGGCTAATATAATCTTTTTTACTTTCAGCAAGTTTGATCGCATCTTTTAGATCAACCAATGAATCTAGTTCAAAACTCATGTTGCAAGCAATCATTTCTTCGCTGTTTTCGCCAATGCGTAAACGGCCAAGATCTTGAAGATTAGGTAAGCCTTCTAAAAATAAAATACGCTCAATTAAACGGTCAGCGTTTTTCATTTTTTGAATCGAGGTTTTGTAATCAGCTTTGTCTAATACGCTAAAACCAAAATCTTTAAACATACGGGCATGCAAAAAGTATTGATTAATGGCAACTAATTCATTTGCCAGTATTTTATTTAATGCAACAAGAACGTCTTTATCGCCTTTCATAATTTAGCTCCTATTCGCCCATTTGTGATTGGTGATAGTTTTGGCTACCAATTTTATCAATCAAACCAAGTTGTTGTTCAAGCCAGTAAACATGATCTTCTTCGGTATCGAATAATAGCTTTTCAAGGATCTCACGTGACTGATAGTCTTTTTCTTGCTCACAGACTGCAATTACTTCTTTAACACATTCAACGACTTCAAGCTCTAGGGTTAAGTCATTTTGCATCATTGATTTAACATCATGACCAATAATAAGATCACGGCGTTTGGTCATGTTTGGTACGCCTTCGAGGAATAAAATACGCTTAATTAACCAATCAGCGTGATCTTTTTCTTCTTCCATTTCATGATTAAGGCGTACATAAAGTTTATCTAAACCCCAATCATCGTACATACGTGAGTGGATAAAATATTGATCGATTGCTGCAAGTTCATTTGCAAGCAATGTGTTAAAGCTGTCGATAACTTTTTGATTACCTTTCATAACGGCCTACCTTGAAATTCATAATTGCGACAAGTTTAGTGTAAAATCACAAAATTGCAAGTATTTTCCTTTTAAATCATATGGTTAATATTGCGTGTGATTCTCGTTTAAGTTTGCATTGTTGGTTGCTTTGTGAACAGATTGCTATTTATATTTAAGGTTAAAGATGAAATTAAGAAAGGCTCGTTCATTGCACCGCGCAATGAACGAGTTTAATGATGCTTAAAATTTATATTTAACGCCAACAGTTGCTGTTGTTCCTAAACCTTTGATGTTGTAGCCGCCGAATGTATATGACTGAGCACGGGCTGGAAAGTAATCTTCGTTAAATAAGTTCTCGATACCTGCAAACCCTTGCCAGTTATCAGCAAATTGGTATTGGCCAGTTAAGTTAAAAATATTATAATTTTCGACAGGGCCCTGATCGCCCACATATTTGCCATCGTCATTTGCTGCAAAGCGTTTTCTATCGCCGACATACAGGTAACTTAATGTTAGTGACATAGTATCACTAGGTTGCCAGTTTAGGTTAGCTGTCGCTTTTGGTGGGCTGATCTGTTTAGAACCTAAATAAACATCTGCTTCGGTGTTTTTACCTTCAACATAGCTATACGTTGCCAGTAATTTTAGGTTTGCAGAAATTGTATAATCTACCAGTGTTTCGTAGCCCCAAATTTCCTGTGGTGCTCGCACTGGTTCATATACGCCGGTCACTTCATTAAATTTATTGGTTGTGCCAAGTTCAGAGGTACTACGATATGCGGCAACTTCAATACGTACATTATCAAATTGTGAATTAAAACCAATTTCATAGTTGTCGATGATCGAGGCTTCAGTTTGGATCTGTCCAATATCGTTTACCGTGGCAGCACGTAACAGACGGCCAATATCTGAAATATCGGAGCCTTGTGAGTAGCTTAAAAATGGGCTGAATTTTTCATCAAGGTTGTACTTAATACCAACATTATAGGTTGTCGCATCGTAATCTATAGTGTCGCCTTTAACGTTAATAGGTACTGAGCACTGAGTTGGCGTTTTACATAGTTTAAGTGTGCGGTAATCGTCTACAGTTAAATCAATGCTTTCTTTGCGAACACCGGCTTTGACAATAAGGTCATCAGCAATCACCCATTTGGTTTGTAAAAAGCCAGCAACACTTTGCATATCCATTTCTGGAACCCAGATACGGCCATCAACAAGTGGCTGCGAAGTCACATCGGTTAATGCATCGATACCATAAATAAATGAGGCTTCGATAGAATCAAAATCTATTAGGGTATTAAATGTTGCGCGTGCGCCTTTTTTCTCAGATCTTATAATTGACTGGCCGCCGTCATAATTTTCGTCTTGATTAGCAAGATTGGGGGAGAAGAAAAACACGTTTTCTATATCTTGCATATAAAGATCTAAGGTCATTTGGGTGTTATCAAATAGCGCGTAGTCTATGTACTTTAGGGTGATATTTTCGTTGCCTTCGGGGCCTTGTGGTTTACCTTGTTTTTGTAATTCAGGTGGTACATGGATTGCGTAGGTTTTTTCGCCTAAGCTGATATCGCCAGCAACATCGCCAAGGTCAGTTTTTTGCTGCGAACTGAAGTAGTTATAACTAAATTGTAGCTGTTTTTCGTCATCAAAATCATAGCCCAATTTAGTAAAGTAGTTTTGTGTAACTGCGTCAGATAAACCATATTGTAAACCGAGTATGTCACCCAGGGCATCGCGTTGTACGCCATTTTCTTCATAGCTGGCAGTAACTAAATAGCTAAATTTGTCAGCACGGCCATTAATGGCTGCTGATAGCCTTGCACCGGCACTTTCCTCAAGTTTTACCGCACTAAAGCGACTCGATAAACTTATTTCACCTTCGGTTTTACCATCACTTTTTGCTTGTTTAGTGATGTAATTAATAATACCACCTGATGCACCGTTACCGTAAATAGAGGTGGCACCTTTGATCACCTCAATGCGGCCGATAGCACTTGGGTCGAGGCTCTTTATACCTAAAGAGCCATTACGCAGTGGGGTTGATTGCGGCACGCCGTCAATCATTATAAGTGGTGCACGACCACGCAGCGTTTGCCCGGTATTACTCGAACTACCTGTATCAGGAGCAAGGCCCGGCACCATTTGCGCAAGTAAGCTTTGTAGCTCTGGATTTACTTTTAAATGCTCTTCGATTTGCTGTTGATTGATAATAGTAATTGATGCGGGAACCTCATCAATGCTTTCAAAAACACGGCTACCAGAGACAACCACACGCTCCATTTGTGCATCGGTTAATTGGTTTTTATTGATTGCTTCATCGGCAAAAGTGGCAGTGCTTACAGCGAGGGCTAATAAAGTGAAAGAGGTTTTAAACATGAAGATCCTTTACGACTATGTAATTATGAGATATTGCTGTTTTTATTGGCGCAATAATAAGTGTAAAGAAGTGTAAAGGCAAGGGTATTGATAGTTATTATCAATTGCATTTTGTTTTTTGCTATTCAAAAAAGTTAAACATCAGCATTATGCTTGCAAAAAATGCCAACCAAAGCGGCGCACTTGCTTGATATTTTCCGACATTAAAAAGTTGATAACAAAAACCAATAAGCAGTAGTAGCTCAATAAGTAGCTGGAGTGGAAAACCCACAAAGGCATAAATGATTCCTATCACTGAGAGAAAGCTATTACCTGATAGTTTGCTCAAGGTGCCAGTAAAAAACTCGGCTGCTATAAAAAAGCACAAGTGGTTGATTATAAATAATAATAGAACACTTTTCATAGCTCTCGTCCTTAAGCTTTTTTCCTGATGCGCTAATAAGTGATTAATTCCATGTAATTGGTACGATTAATTTTAGGAGCTAAAATAGGAAAAATAAAGCAACGTCACTTGTTTAAAGTATGAGTTGCCACAAGGCAAAAAGTACATTTACATCGAGTCAGGAACGGCAGTTATTTGAAAGGTAAGGGTGGCATGAGTTGATCTGACAGTGTTACTGGTGGTGTGAACTTAAAGTTATTGTTCAACATCACCAGTGCGAGCTGATTTATTAAAACGTTATAATGCTGAGTTATCTATAATGGCGCTTATACCAAAAGTAACCCCCGCTGATAGTAAAAAAAGCAGGCAGTAGTGCAACCAATAGCCATAACATTTGCACCAAAAAACCGGCAAAATCGCCAATATGAAATTTGTATTTAAAATTCCACGCGCGAGTTGTAAGGTTGGCCTTTGAGGCATCGTAAGATTGCAGGACTTGACCGGTGTATTGATCGGCCCATACCCAACTATAAGCATGACTTTCATCAGGGTTTCTTACTCTAAGTGCAACTGGGTCGCTGGCTTTTTTAGGCAAATAGATACGAAATAATTCAGCCTCAGGAAATACAGCTAATGCGTTTTGTATAGCCACTGCAAAGTTATCGCCATTGATTATATTTGGCACCTCGAGTTCCGGCGCTTTAGGGCGTGCCTCTACATTATTTTGTGTTACAAACTCAAGCACTGCTTTGGTCTCGTCTTTCCAGTGAAATGCCATACCAGTAAAGGCAATTAAAATAAGAGGGATAAACAGATACATGCCAATCACTGTATGGAGTTGGTAAAGCAAAATACGTAATTTAGCCTTGGGTTTTATTACTAAACGTTTTAGGCGATTTTTAGGTTTAAGCCACATGTATACGCCAACGAATATATTGATAATAAAAATTAACGCACAGATAGAGACCCAATTGCGCAGCGGCTTTTTGCCATCTGCATCTTGGTATAATAGCCAACGATGAACGGCCATGGTAAAGCCATACACTGTACTGTAATAATCATATTTGAGCAGTACTTGTCCGGTATATGGGTTAACGCTGATATAGTTTTTATCAGCAAGCTGGGCTTGCCATGCAACAGTGGGCTGCTGCTCTGGCATAAGTAAAGTGACATTTTGTTTGGAGTGAACAGCCAGCGTATTGATAAGCACCGGATAGGCCAGTGGTGTTGATTGCGGGGTTACTGTCCAATATTGCGGATTAATGATTTGCTGAATGTCTTTTGCGTAAATTAAAATAGCGCCGGTGATGCTTAAACAGATCAAAAACAGCCCACTAACTAATGTCAGTATTAAATGAGTACGGCGTAACCACAGCTTTAACAACACAGATATCCTATGATATTTATAAAAATAAAGATGCGATGATAAATGAGAACGCGAGCTGTTTTCAATAAAAATCCGATTAAATGCAATTATGAGTTCGCATCATGGTTTGTTATTGTGGCTGTTTATATTCAATAATACATTGCTCAATAGCAAATTCATGGTGTAAATAGTCTTTAATTGCGTCAATATCAAGTGGCTGTGTAGCTATGATCACCAGTTCACAACAGGTTGTTTTCTCATCAATTTGCCAGGCTTTAATGCTGTGTACTTGGCTAATTGTAAAGTGCTTTTGTAACGCATTAGTGATTGCTTCACGATTAAAGTTATTGGGCGCAGCTTGCATAAGAATTTTGCAACTTTCAATCAGTAGTAATACCCCGTGATAAATTACATATGCCGAAATGAATACTGTGGCAATCAAATCAACAATATACCATTGATAGAGAATAATTAAGGTACCAGCCACAATTACCACGATCGAGGCCATAGCATCAGACACATTATGAATAAATGCAGCGCGAATATTCATGCTATTTTTTGCCCCCGCACGAAAGGTCAACACCGCCGTCGCAACATCAATTACTAGTGCTAATGCTGCCACCCACACTACAATCCAGCCATCGATTGGGGTTGGGTTAAAATAGCTGTCAATGGCTTCTAGTATTAAAAATCCACCAATAATGATTAAGGTGCTGCTGTTTAACAATGTGGCTAAAATTTCTGCACGTTTATAACCAAAATGATAGTGCTCGTTAGCGGGTTTATTACCAATTCTACGGGCGATTAATGTGATAAAAATAGCCGCTGCATCACTGAGATTATGCAATGCATCGGCAATTAAAGACAGACTGCCAGAGATGAGACCGCCAACAACTTGGGCAATAGTAAGTAGCACATTGATAAAAACAGCGAAGCCTAGCTGACGATCACTTTGGTCGTCATTGTGATGACTATGAGAATGTTGATGAGCCATATTGAGTATTGCCTAAGTTGTTATTATATTGATACTACAATACTAAATGAGCATTGCTGAATTAGCCAGCGGCATAAAGTTGGCATCTGTCGCGAGCGGTTAAGCACTTTTCAGTAACGAAAAGATGTGTTAAGTTAGCTTGGAAATCGTTCAAAGGATATATTGCTTGAAGCAATTAGTGTTGTTAGTTTTAGCGTTTGTACTACTTCAGCCTGTGCTGGATAGTTTTGACGTGGCTGATCATAACACTGCTATTAATGTAACCTCGCAATTATTATATCAACAAAGTCAATTAGACGAACACTGCTCTGTCAATAACGATCATGATATTCACCAACTGCAACATCAGCAATTAAGCCAAGCCTTAGCTGATAACGCCGATGATGCGCATTGTCATGTATGTCATATCCCCGCATTTTTTACTGAGCCGTGGCAGCAGCATGTCAATTTACCAAGCTACGACATTATTAGTTTGAACGCCCCTGCATTTAATTCGCGTCTGCTTATTCCTGATCTACGCCCTCCAATTACTCACTCACTAAGTTAATTTTTAGCTGGCCAACATCATGGTCACCGATTTATTTAGTAAGAGTATATGTTATGAATTTATACAAACCATTTGGGTTTGCTTGTCTGTGTGCGACTGTATTAGCTGCACCACCCGCATTGGCTGCGCCAACGCATAATACCGCCGATTTAACCTGGTTGTTGTTGCAATTAAAACAACACCCAAATTTACAGGCTGATTTTCAGCAGCTGCAAAGTGCCACTGCATCTGTGCGAGCCGCAGGGCAATCTCTATATAATCCAAACCTTGAGTCGAGTATTGAAAAAGAAGGCGATGCTAATAATTTTAGTATTGGGCTGAGCCAAACATTTGATATTAATGATCAACAACAGGCACAACACAGTGCGGCGCTACTTACACTGGTTGCACAGCAGCAGCGTTTGCAATTAACGTATTTACAATTAGTTGAACAAACCCTGATTGCGCTTATTAATTGGCGCAGTAGTAAAGCAGCTTTTCAGTTAGCGCAACAGCAAGAGCAGCAATTAGAGCGTTTAGTTACCGTGGTTAAGCGCCGTCGAGCGGCCGGAGAAGTCGGGTTGCTGGATGAACAATTAGCATTGTACTCACTATCAGAAATATTGAATCAAACCGCCCAACAAGCCAGTGCTTATGCAGATGCTAAATTAGCTGTGCAGGCACTGTTACCAACGTGGCACGAAGATGGACAGCTGACACCTGAACAGTTACTCAGTGGTATTAAACTCACTACAGATACTGAAAATGTGGTCCAACATCCACAACTTTTGCTGGTGAAATCACAATGGCAACAACAGCGTCAGCAAGTAAAGGTGATCAAAGCAGAGCGAGCCGTCAAACCAACCATTGGGCTTGTAGCAGGTAAAAATGGTGATGATAACCTTGTCTCTGTGAGTTTTTCTATGCCGCTGAATATAGTGAATAATTTTAGCGATGAATACCAAGCTGCAGAATTTATGGTGATGTCAAAAGAAGCCGAATATCAAGCTTTAAAGCGCACTATGACGTTTCAAGCGCAAGCCAGTAAAGAGGTGATGCAAGCGTACGCTCAGCGCGTTAAGCGTTGGCAGTCGATTAACCAAGCAAATGCAGATAGCAGCCTTACGTTGATAGAGCAACAATGGCAAAGCGGTGATATAAGTACCGCTGAGTACCTAACCATGCGCCAACAGCGTATTTCAGGATTACTTGCTGGCATTGAAATTGTTCAGCAAAGCCAACTGGCGAGTGTGAATTGGTTAACGCAAAGTGGTCAACTTAGCCATTATATTTCTACCTTTACGGATCCCCTAACTGATGGAGCTGCACTATGACGCGCTTAAAAATTATTCTTTCTGCTCTGCTATTTATTTTTAGCAATTTAGGGCAGGCAACCACTGTTGCACAACAAAAGTTTGATGATACAAAAACAGGTCATCAACACAGTGAAGAAGCACCGCACGCTCATACACCAGATGCAGCCCTTGATCATAGTGCTACCACAGCAGTACAACAGAGTGAGAATGTTGAACATGATCAAGCCGGCGGGGTACGTTTAACCCCGACACAAATGCGTTTAGCAAATGTGCAGATCAGCCCATTAGTGAAGCGCACTTATCAAGCGCAGTTGTATGCCCCTGGTGAAATCAAAGCTAATGGTTATAGCAGTTATGTGTTGTCGCCACGGGTAGATTCAATTGTGGTGAAACGTCACGCAACCTTAGGACAACATATTCAAGTAGGCGCACCGTTAGTGACTTTATTTAGTGCCGAGGTCGCCAGTGCACAAACCACTTATCGATTAGCTAAAGCACAGTGGCAGCGGGTGCAAAAAATGGGCAAAGGTACGGTGAGCGAAAAACGCTTACTCACAGCCAAGGCCGAATATGAAGTGGCTCACAGTCAACTTGTGGCGTTTGGTTTATCGGCTAAAGCAATTGCGCAAAGTGCGGTCAGCCCAGCCGATAAACTGGGGGAGTACACATTATTTGCTGGTACGTCAGGGGCTGTGCTCAGTGATAATTTTGCACAAGGGCAGCGGGTCGATGCGGGAATTGAACTGATGCTGATTGCTGATGAAAGTCTACTGTGGGTTGAAGCGCAATTGTCGGCAAATCAAACCATTAATATTGATACAGGGACAATAGCGCAAGTGAAAGTGAATCAATTCACATACCCAGCCAAGGTGATCCAAGAAGCACACACTATAGATCAGATCACTCGTTCACGGATTGTGCGTTTAAGTGTACAAAACAGCCAGCATCAATTACACCCAGGGATGTTTAGTGACGTGTATTTTGAATTTTCAACTGAGCAACAAGTGTTGGCAGTACCAGAGCAAGCTCTACTTAGGAACCCAGATGGTGATTGGGCGGTATATGTGCAAGATGAAGACGGTGAACTTATAGCAACTGAAATTGAACGTGGCCGACGGTTTGGTCAGCTTCGTGAAATTAAAGGATTAGCTGAGGGCACTAAAGTCGTTACTCAAGGAGCATTTTTTGTCGCATCAGAACTAGCTAAAGGCGGTTTTGATCCGCACAACCATTAGGAGCTAACACTATGTTTAATAATATAATAGATAGTGCGATTGCTAATCGACTACTGGTTTTGCTGACTCTTTGTGTATTCATTGTCACCAGTGTTGTGGTGATCCCAAAACTCAACCTTGATGCTTTTCCAGATGTTACCAATGTGCAAGTGGCTGTTAATACCGAAGCACCAGGTTTGGCTGCCGTTGAAGTTGAGCAGCTGATCACTTACCCAATTGAAGCGGTCATGTATGCATTACCTGATGTAGAGCAAGTTCGTTCGATTTCTAAAACGGGGCTTTCTGGTGTTACCGTGGTGTTTAAAGAAGGGGTGGATATCTATTTTGCCCGCCAACTGGTATTTGAGCGTTTGCAAGCAGCGAAAGAACTGATCCCGGACGGGATTGGCTTGCCAGAAATGGGCCCGAATACGTCAGGGCTCGGGCAGGTTTACCAATACTTATTAGCGGCATCACCTGAGTCTGGCTTGGATAGTATGGCGCTGCGCAGCTTAACGATTGGATTGTGAAGTTACTCATCTTACCCGTTGATGGGGTTACCGAAGTACTGTCGTTCGGTGGTGATGTGCGTCAATATCAAGTAAATCTTAACCCAAATAAGTTATTAGCTTATCAGCTCGAGCAACAACAAGTGGTAACTGCACTGGAAGAAAACAACACCAATGTAGGTGGCTGGTATATGAACCGCGGCCAAGAGCAGTTAGTTATTCGTGGAACAGGTTGGTTTAATGCCGGCACACTAGGGCTGCAAGAAATAGCACAAACGCCATTGAAAACCATCAATGGCACAGTGATCACCATTGCCGATGTGGCAGAGGTGACGCTTGGCAGTGAAATTCGCCAAGGTGCCGCTACGATGAGTAAAAAAGATGGTCAAGGTAATGTGCAATCATTAGGTGAAGTGGTGACAGGGGTGGTATTAAAACGCATTGGTGCAAATACCAAGCAAACCATTGATGGTATTAGCGCGCGGATTGCGATGATCAATCAAGCACTACCAGAGGGGGTGACGTTTGAACCGTTATATGACCAAGCTGATTTGATCACCAAAGCGGTTGATACTGTGGTAGATGCCTTGCTATTAGCGTTTGTATTTATTGTGGTTGTGCTGGCGTTGTTTTTAATGAATTTACGCGCCACATTATTGGTTTTATTGTCTATACCAATCTCCATTAGTATGGCTTTATGTGTCATGTCGTGGTTAGGGCTCTCGGCTAATTTGATGTCACTCGGTGGTATTGCTGTGGCAATTGGTATGCTGGTGGATGGCTCTGTGGTGATGGTGGAAAATATTTTTCGTCACTTAACTAACAATACTCATGCTGATCACTCACCGGCTAAATTGATTTCTATGGCGGCTAAAGAAGTTGCCAGGCCGGTATTTTTTGCTGCACTAATTATTTTAGTCGTGTTTATGCCGCTGTTTAGTTTTGAAGGTGTAGAAGCTAAATTATTCCAGCCAATGGCTATAAGTATCATGTTAGCCATTATTTCTGCTGTGATTGTTGCGCTAGTAATCGTGCCAGCAATGGCAGTGTATTTATTTTCTAAAGGTGTCACAGTTAGGCGCAGTGTATTACTTGAACCGTTAGATAAAACTTATCAAACATGTTTACGCTGGGCAATGAACGCACGTAAAACGGTGATCTCGCTGGCGGGAATATTAGTGATGATTGCTGGTATCTTATTGCCGCAACTAGGCACTGAGTTTGTGCCAGAGCTTGAAGAAGGCACTATTAACTTACGGGTAACACTGGCACCTTCGGCAAGCTTGGATACAGCATTAATGGTCGCTCCTAAGTTGGAAGCGATATTATTGGCCTTTCCTGAAGTTGAGTATGCACTTAGCCGAATTGGTCGCCCAGAAGTCGGGGGGGATCCAGAGCCAGTTAATAATATTGAAATTTACTTAGGTTTAAAGCCAGTGAGTGAATGGCAATCAGCTGCTAATCGTGCACAACTGCAAGTGTTAATGGAACAAAAATTAGCGCAGTTTCCTGGTTTATTGTTTAACTTTTCACAGCCGATAGCCACGCGGGTGGATGAGCTACTCTCAGGGGTGAAAGCGCAACTAGCGATTAAGCTGTTTGGTGCTGATTTAGATGTGTTAGTCGCTAAAGGGCAGCAAATTGAGCAAGCTGTAAAAGGTGTTGCTGGCGCTAAAGATGTGGCAATGGAACAAATTGCTGGTGAAGCACAATTAGTGATAAAACCGAACCGCTTAGCACTTTCTCGCTATGGTTTATCTGTGGGGGATTTAATGTCGATAGTGCAAGATGGCATTGGCGGCACTGCGGCAGGGCAAATTATTAATGCCAATGAGCGGTATGATATTTATGTGCGCATTGGGGCAGAGTTTCGTGACAGCCCAGAAGCCATTGCAGACCTGCGTTTATTATCACCGACAGGTGCCGTGGTTAGGGTTGGGGATGTCGCAACGGTTAATATTGAATCTGGTCCGCCACAAGTGCGCCGTGATGACGTTCAGCGCCGAGTAGTGATCCAAGCCAATGTACAAGGGCGCGATATGGGCTCAGTCGTCGCGGATATTCGCCTTGCCATAGCTGAGCAAGTTGATTTACCGTCAGGTTATAGCATTAGTATTGGCGGTCAATTTGAAAACCAACAACGTGCGCAGCAGCGTTTATCTATCGTGGTACCTATTTCGCTGGCTTTGATTGCATTACTTTTGTATTTTGCATTTGGCTCGATAGGCCAAGCATTGCTGATTTTAGTCAATGTGCCGTTAGCTGTTATTGGTGGTGTGGTTGCACTTTACGTATCAGGGCAATATTTATCAGTGCCAAGCTCTGTGGGTTTTATTACCTTGTTTGGGGTAGCTGTGCTTAACGGCGTGGTGATGGTTGAGAGTATTAATAATCGCGTTAAAGCGGGAGATAGTCTACAAAGCGCAGCATTTAATGGCGCACTATCTCGGCTGCGACCCGTACTAATGACGGCGTTAACCTCAGCGCTTGGTTTGATACCCATGTTGATATCAACAGGGATCGGCGCTGAAATTCAAAAACCATTAGCAACAGTTATTGTTGGCGGATTATTTACCGCAACCTTTCTTACCTTATTTGTATTGCCGGTACTCTACACTCAATTTAGTCAGCAGTTTTACCGTGTCAACGGGAATAAAAACTAGCTCTACTGCAGTACCTTACACAAGGCGCATAAACTTGCGTCTTGTGCTATTTAGTGCATTAATATAAGTAAGTTTCTAAAACAATAAAAAGTTGATTATGGAAATACAATGCTGAATGGCCTGTTAAAAAATAAAAGCCAATCTATACGGACGAAACTGATTGTTACTTTTATTGTCATTGCGCTAGCACCATTATTTTTAATGTCTTGGTTTAGTCTTCAACATGTAAGCAACTCCCTTGAAAAAAGCGCCCAAACTGAACTTGGTGAATTAAGCAGTATTGGTAAGCAATTTGCGAATATTTGGTTTGCAGATCACATTAAAGACCTATACCTATTAAATGATCAACTAAGTCATAGCCAGCTAAATAAACGGCTACTGATTGATGAGTTTGTTGATCGATATGATTTTGTCAATGAAATTCATATTATCTTCGACCCCTCAAATACCCCAAATCCAGTTAATAACAGTGCGTTTTCAGCCTTAAATCGTGATCAGTTAATTGCGATGCTAGCGGCTATTGAGCAAGGGCAAAAAAGTGTATTTATATCTTCAATGGGGGCTGAAACACATCATTTTGTGGCGTTACCTATGATAGACGAGCAACGCGGACTTTATGCAATAGTATTAGCGAATATAAATTTTCAAGGCTTGCTCGATAATTTAGAGCATATTCATAATAATAATGAGGAACTAACTTTCTTTATTGTGAAAGCAGGTGAAATCAAAGGTGCCCAATTGCACCCGAGTGTATTACCAAAAGCTGATTATTTTACTAATGTGGCAAATACTGAACAGGTTTTTACCTATCGAAAAATAGATGACACATTACACTATGCCATTTTAACGGACTTGAATTTTGCAAACGCCACAGGCTGGCAGCTATTGGTTGAAAAGCCTGCAGCCGTTATGTTGCAAGGTGCCAGTGACTATAAGTTTGCAGCTGTGGTTGCTAATGCTTTTGCATTTTTAGTGATCTTAATTCTATCGTGGTGGTTTGGACGACGTTTATCTCGCCCGTTCATTAGTCTTGCCAATGCCAGCGCTGAAATAACCCGAGGTGAGCGCAACAATATTCCTATTCTGGAAGACAGTAGTGAATTACATCAGCTGTCGATTGATCTAGAACACTTAGTTAGTAGCAAGGTACAACAGCAAGAACGGCTAGAGCATCAAAGCACAGCGCTTCAACTTGCCTTAAAACAGTTAGCGGAACAAAAAAGCGCACTTGATGAACATGCAATTGTTGCTGTGACTGATATCAAGGGCACGATCACCTTTGTTAATAAGAAATTTTGTGAGATCAGCGGTTACTGCGAAAGTGAATTGTTAGGAAAAAATCACCGTATTTTAAATTCAGGGACTCATCCTAAAGATTTTTTTAAAGGCATGTATAAAACCTTAATCGCAGGCAATGTATGGCATGCGCAAATCTGTAATCGAGCAAAAAATGGTAACTTTTATTGGGTCGATACCACCGTAGCGCCTTTTTTAGATGAGCATGGGCAACCGCAAAGTTATATTGCTATACGCACAGACATTACCGCATTGAAATTACAAGAATTTGAACTCGAACAGCATAAAACACAATTGCAATTAGTGCTGGACAGCACTGCAGTAGGGATCTGGGACTGGTATGTAGATACTGGCAAAGCATATTTTAATAACCGCTGGGCGAGTATTATCGGTTATAAATTAGAAGAACTACAACCAACTGATTTTAATACATGGAACAAATATACTCATCCAGATGATCTTGTTACTTCAGGGCAGCTTTTAGAGCAGCATTTTGCGGGTGAGAGCGATTATTATGTCTGCGAAGTTCGTATGTTGCATCGTCTCGGACATTGGGTGTGGGTACTGACCACAGGACGTATCGTTGAGCGCAATAGTGATGGCTCTGCAAAACGAATGATAGGTACTCACCTTGATATTACAGAGCGAAAAGAAACCGAAGCACAATTGCAATTGAGTCGCGACCGATTTGTGTCTCTGGTCGGCAATATTCCAGGCATTGTGTATCGATGTAAATACGATGCCCAATGGAGCATGCTCTACCTGAGTGAACAAACAAAAGTTATTACCGGCTATGAACCAAGTGATTTAGTTGATAATCATAAGCTGAGCTTTATTGAATTAATTCACCCTGATGATGTCTCAAGCGTGGCTGAGAAAGTGAGAGTCGATGTTGATGCTCGTCAGCCATGGTCATTAGAATATCGTTTGGTCGCTTCTGATGGCAGTATTCATTGGGTACATGAAAAAGGTCAAGCAGTGTATGATCAGGCTGGCAACGTATTGTATTTAGATGGTTTTATTCATGATATAACCGAGCGTTATCATACTCAATCGACACTTTATCGCCAACAAAGTTTACTTGAAGCAATGAGTAAACAAGGCCAAATTGGTGCCTGGGAAGTGGATTTAGAAGCACAGACAATGTATTGGTCCGATGAAGTCAAAGCAATTCATGAAGTCGCTGACGACTACCAGCCAGTAATAGGGCAAGCTCTTGATTTTTATAAGCAAGGTGAACATCGTGATAAAATTAGCGAACTGTTTGAAGATGCAGTTATTAATGGTAATAGCTGGGAAATTGAGTTAATCCTTGTCACAGCGTTAGGCAATGAAAGGTGGGTTAAGTCGATAGGGCAAGTTGAATTTAAAAATGAACGTTGCGTGCGTGTGTATGGTTCATTTCAAAATATTGATACTTATAAACATCTCGAATTAGAGAGTAAAAAAGCCAACCAATATAATAAAAACCTAGCGAGTTTAACCGTCTCACCTGAGTTATTGGCAGGTAATTTCGATGTAGTAAAAAATTTAGTGACGCAGTCAATGTGTGATGTACTTGATGTGCAACGCTCAGCAGTGTGGGTGTTTGATGAAGCTAGCGATGAAATGACGTGCGTGAGTTTATTTATCGATGATCAAGGTTTTGTTGAGCAGCCTTTAGTGCTTAAAGCGAGTGAATTTCCCGCTTATTACCAAGCAATATTTGCACAAGGTTTAGTGGCAATTAATGATGTTAATAGCCATCCTGCAACCGCCGAATTGATTGACACTTACACAACACCATTAAATATTAATTCGATGCTCGATGCCGTTATATCTACCGGTGAGGGTATATTAGGAGTGCTCTGTGCGGAAAGTGTCGGTAGCTATCGCTGTTGGAGCCAAAATGAAGAAACCTACTTACGCTCTTTAGCTACCTTAGTGGGCAGCGTGTTAATGTCGCAAAGGCGTAAGCAAACCGCCCAAGAGCTGAAAATTGCATTAGTCAAAGCCAATGCTGCTGCAACAGCAAAAAGTCAATTTTTAGCAACCATGAGTCATGAAATTCGTACCCCAATGAATGGGGTGTTGGGTATGCTTGAGCTGATCGAACTTGAAGCGTTGACCAAGCCGGTGCGAACGAAAGTCGCGATAGCAAAAAATAGCGCGCATTCTTTATTGTCGGTGATCAATGATATTTTAGATTTTTCGAAAGTTGAAGCCGGTAAAATCGAGTTAGAAAGTATCAACTTCAATGTCTGTAATTTACTCGGAGAGGTGGCGGAATCTCAAGCCCTTGCGGCGCAAGATAAAGATATCGAAATCATTATTGATTTAGTGGCTGTGACACCGGTGCAATTTAAAGGCGATCCGGGGCGTATTCGCCAAGTGCTGACCAATTTACTGAGTAACGCTGTTAAGTTTACTGCGCAAGGTGAAGTAGTGATCCGCGCATCAGTAACTCCTATTGAACAACAATATCAGCTCAGTATTAGTGTAAAAGACTCTGGCATCGGAATTGATCTAACCAAGCAAGAAGATTTATTCAGCCCATTTTCGCAAGTAGATGCCTCGACTACGCGTGAATATGGCGGCACTGGATTAGGTTTGGCGATTAGTAAACAATTGTGTGAGTTAATGGGTGGAGAAGTAACGTTAGTCAGTGAGGTAGGGCATGGTTGTGAGTTTACCGCGACAGTGATGCTAGAGGCGGGAAGTGACACTGAGCGTAGTATACCGACCATAGATATGACCAAGCTCACTATATTGGTGGTTGATGATAACGAAACCAATCGGATTGTGATAAGCCAACAGCTTGCTCATTGGGGTGCAAAAGTTGAGCTTGCTTGTAATGCAGCACAAGCCTTGCAGTTATGTAAAAAGCGCCTTGCAGATAAACTTAATTTGTATGATATTGCCGTGTTGGATATGCAAATGCCAGGAATGGATGGCTTAGCACTGTGTCGAAAATTAAAAGCCGATGATGATTTTAAAGCAATGCCATTAGTAATGATGACCAGTATTGCTGGCATGGAAGGAGTACAACGTTTTAGCGATGCAGGGTTCCAAGCGTATTTTCCAAAACCTATCACTACGGCAGATTTGATCAGTGCCATGGCGGTGATCGCTCACGGTGGTGGTAGCGCCGATTTACCTTTAGTGACATCAAGTTATATATCCTCACTGCGTAGTGATCAGCATAGAGCAAATAGCCATATTTTATTGGTTGAAGACAATCCGATTAACCAGCAAGTATCTAAACTAATGTTAAGTAAACTGAATTTTACCGTAACGCTAGCGGAGAATGGTCAGCAAGCCCTTGATATTTTAGCGAAAGTACCTGCAGAACACTTTAATTTAGTGCTCATGGACTGCCAAATGCCGGTGCTGGATGGATTTGACGCTACTCGCGCAATTCGTGCCGGTGAGGCGGGTGCTAAACATCAACAGATCACAATTATTGCACTCACAGCCAATGCAATGGATGAAGACAAACAGCTGTGTTTAGCGTCTGGAATGGATGACTACTTGGCTAAACCAATTCAACTACAAATATTAAAAGATAAACTAGATCAGTATTAAACAATGCAGTAATAAATAAGAGAGCTTATGACAGACCAAAAAACGATTACCTTAAGAGATGCGCAGCCTTCGGATGCTGCTACTATTTTGCATTTTATTACCGAATTGGCAATTTATGAAAAAGAGCCCGATGCGGTTAAAACCGATGAACAGGCGATTTTAAAAACCCTGTTTAGTGAAGGTGCAACAGCGCATAGTTTGATTTGTTTTGAAGGCGATACGCCAATTGGCTTTGCGGTGTACTTTTACAATTATTCGACTTGGCTTGGCAAGAATGGCTTGTACCTTGAAGACTTATATGTCAGCCCAGATAGCCGAGGTAATGGTGCGGGTAAACTGATTATGCAACATTTGGCACGCCAAGCTATCGCAAAAGATTGTGGCCGTTTTGAATGGGTGGTACTTGACTGGAATCAACCTGCGATCGATTTTTACAATAGTATGGGGGCAGAGCCACAAAATGAGTGGATCATTTATCGGCTTACAGGACAAGCATTAATTGATTTTGCCGAGAAATAAAAATACGTAATATAAATAAAAATCATTTGCATTAAGTTGTTTGACTGTGTAAATTAATCACATCATTTAATTTTGTGCAGGTGATTTTTATGTCACACCCACAGTTTCACAGCAGCAATAAATTGTCTCAGGTTGAGCAAGTATTAAGTCCTTGGCAAGCCAACATCATTGCTGGAAATACAGCGTTTGAACGCGGTGCTTTAATTGAAGCTCGCGATAAATACACGACAGCACACACCCTCTCAGCTCGTTTATTAAGCCAATTTAGCCAAGCAAAAATATGCCAGTCAGTTATTAGCGCAATTGAACATTGCTGCCCCGCATTCGTTGTTGCCGCTCATAATTTAGCGGATACATATCGAGCCATGAACCAAGCAGAGCAAGCGTGTCAGTGTTTGTGTGATGTGCATATAAGTTTAAGTCATTTGCTCCAGCATCCATGCGATACGGTGCGTACAGTGGTTGTGCACCATCATCACAAAACCTACACAGAGTTAGTACAGTTTGCCAAATTGCACAGTCATTACCCGCAATTAATAGAACAAATCAATCAGACGTTAAGTTACACCCCAGATCAAACTGCCACTGTGCATTGATCACTTATCTTAATCCGACAAGGAACAATTATGGCGTTTACATTACCCCCATTACCATATGAGTACGATGCGTTAGAGCCACATTTAGATGCTAAAACTATGGAGATCCACCATACTTTGCATCATCAAACATATATCAATAAAGCCAATGCGGCACTTGAAAATACCCAGTATAGTGATACTGATGTACATGAGTTACTCGCAAAGATTGACACGTTGCCAACTGAGCTGCAAAAAGTAGTGCAAGAGCATGGTGGCGGACATGCAAACCATTCATTGTTTTGGACAGTAATGAGCCCCAATGGTGGGGATCAGCCAAAAGGGAGCTTATTAGATGCGATCACAGAGCAGCTTGGCGGCTTTGATAACTTTAAAGAGTCATTTACAGCGGCAGCTGTTAGTCGCTTCGGCAGTGGCTGGGCGTGGCTAAGTGTTAATAAAGATAACCAGCTTGTGGTGGAAAGTAGTTTAAATCAAGATAGTCCATTAATGCACGGCAACACGCCGATTTTAGGTTTAGATGTGTGGGAGCACGCCTATTATCTGAAATACCAAAACCGCCGCCCGGAGTATATCGCAGCATTTTATAATGTTATTAATTGGGCTGAAGTTGAGCGTCGTTATTTAGCTGCTACCAGTAAATCAATCAGCGAATAAAGGTTGAGTGCCGAAAATGGCTAGTAAACTGTGTTTTTTCACGTACTCTATTAGCAGATGTATAGTTAAGAGCACCTTATGGATACTAGCCATTGGCAACTTGCCAGACAAAGCCGCGACCATCGTTTTGATGGACTCTTTTTCATCGGTGTTAAAAGCACCGGTATTTATTGTCGGCCAATTTGTCCTGCCCCTACTGCAAAAGAGCAAAACGTAGAGTACTTTCAATATGCGCACAATGCTGCCCAGGCTGGATTTCGCCCGTGCATTCGTTGTCGTCCAGATAGCGCCCCTGGAAGTAGCGCATGGCAAGGAACAAAAACCACAGCGCTGCGAGCCAAACAGCTGATAGACAGTGACTTAACAACGCAACATAGCTGTGAACAGTTAGCTGAGCGACTCGGCGTGAGTAGCCGCTATTTAAGGCAGTTATTTCAGCAACATTTTGGTATCTCAGTAACTCAGTATCGGTTATTTAATCAATGTCATTTTGCTAAAAAACTGCTGCAAGAAACTAATTTATCGGTATCTCAAGTTGCTTTTGCAGCGGGCTTTAATAGTATTCGTCGCTTTAATGATGCGTTTTTACAGCAGTTACATATTTGCCCGTCAAAAATGCGTGGTGAGCGCAGCACAACACGTGCGATGTTGACGCTTAAATTACCTTTTCGGCCCCCTTATAATTGGACTGCGTTACAGCAATTTTTAGCTACGCGGTTAATTTCACCTCTTGAGTGGCTTGGCGAGACATATTATGGTCGCAGCTTTAAAAATCAGCATTGCCAAGGTCAGTTTACGGCTGAGTTTGTAGAGCACAAACATCACTTTTTAGTCAGCATTGATATTGATCAGCCGCGCTTTTTACAGCCTATTTTAAGTGAAATTCGCAGGGTGCTCGATTTAGATGCCGATACTGCGCAAATCGAACAACACCTAGCAACTCAACTTCAAGGGGCAATTGTGTTAACCCAAGGATTGCGGTTACCGGGTATTTGGTCGGTATTTGAGGCTGGTATTCGTGCGGTACTTGGCCAACAAGTAAGTGTAACTGCCGCGCATAACTTAGTGACTCAGCTGGTGGATGAACTGGGCGAACAAGATGGCGAGCGAGTGTATTTTCCAACCCCTGAGGTAGTGGCAAACAGTGAGCTGGCATTTTTTAAAATGCCTCAAGCGAGAAAGAATGCGCTGCGTAATTTAGCGCAGTTTTGCGCCGATAACCCTGATTGTCATCAGCTTGATCAATGGCTGCCACTCAAAGGGATTGGACCTTGGACAGTAAACTATGCAAAATTACGCGGCCAAAGTCAGCCCGATATTTTATTAGCGGGAGATTTAGGCGTAAAGAAAGCCCAAGCGGGGGCAAAACCATTTAATGATGAGATGTGCGCGCCATTTCGCTCCTATTTAACCTTTCAACTATGGCAGCAGCTAACATGACTATTATCCAAACCCGCATACCCAGCCCAATTGATGAGATTATTATTCAAGGTAACCAACACGGGGTCAGTTATGTGGGCTTTTATCCAGTTATAGAGTGCTCAGAAACCCCATTTTCAGATGTTGAGCAGCCACATATTTTAAATTGTGCTGCGCAGCTTAATGACTACTTTGCAGGCAAGCGAACAACCTTTGATGTCACTCTAGCCACCCATGGCACTGCTTTTCAACAAGCGGTATGGCAAGCGCTCACCGCGGTGCCATTTGGACAAACACAGAGTTATTCAGATATTGCTCATGCACTCAATAATCCCAAGGCAGTTCGCGCAGTGGGGGCTGCTAATGGTAAAAACCCAATCAGTATTATTGTGCCGTGTCACCGTATTATTGGTGCCAATGGTAAATTGACCGGCTATGCGGGTGGGCTAGAGCGCAAGCAGTGGTTACTTGAGCACGAAGGGATCATCTAAATTTTTTGGTTTAGTTACTAAACAATTCATTTTTTCGGTCTACACTTTAGATGAAACGTCTAGGGAGCAAGATAAAATGAAACAAAATAAACGTGTTAGGGATAATTTATTGGCGTTATTGGTACTCAGTAGCGGGTGTAGTTTGCTATCAACAGCGGCAATTGCTAACTCAACTGAACTAATTTTTTGTTATGAAGATAAAACTGTCGCGCCGATGTTTTTAGCGCAAAGCAATGAAATGTTAGGTACTCAACCAGAAGCATCGCTAGAAATCCTACAAAATCTTGATAATACACTTTCACAACTGTCTATTCGTTATCAGCGTAAAGCTTGGCTAAGTTGTTTAAATGATCTGCGTACAAATAAAGTGAATGCGGTTATTGCTACCTATCGACCTGAACGAACTGAATTTGCCCAATACCCAATGGATGGAACTCAGCAACTGGATCCGCGTTTTGCAGTGAGTGAATTTGGCAGTTGTCTCATCGGCGGAAAAAAATTTCACCAGCAATGGCAAAGCCGCGAAGTATTTCAGACCAGGGCTTTTACATTAGCTATTGCGAACGGTTATGACTTAGGCAAGGTATTACATCAAGAGCCTTTTTTTGTTCAACATACTTCCTCAGTCGAAAAAGCCGTTGAGTTGATCGACCGTGGAGTCGTTGATGCTACGCTTGACGTGTGCCAAGTTGGCGATCGGAAAGTATCAAACTTCCGGTATAAAACAGCCCAAGTACAAGCCATTTATCCTCCACTTGAAAAAGCCCAAGGCTATTTGCTTTTCTCTAAGCAGTTTTATCAACAGCATAAGGCGCTTAGTCAACGTATTTGGCAAACCATCGCTGCACAAGATAATGCCAAGCTGTATGTTGAATATTTAGATAAAACTAATCACGAAGCTAGGGTCGTCAGTAGCAGGCACCGTTGAGTTATAGTTCTATAACACGGGTAAAAAAGGTGATGTTCAATCAAGATTAAGGTAGCATTAGCGCACTTTTTTCAGGGTAGGCATTTTCATGGCTCAGCTGTACTTTTATTATTCTGCAATGAACGCAGGTAAATCTACCACGCTTTTACAATCGGCATTTAACTATCGCGAACGCGGCATGGAGCCCGTTATTTTAACGGCTGCATTGGATGATCGTGCTGGTGTTGGTAAGGTATCTTCTCGAATTGGTTTACAAGCTGATGCACATATTTTTGATGCTGACAAAGATGTTTTTGAACTGATCAAACAGCTTAATAGTGAACAAAAACGTCATTGTGTGCTGGTGGATGAATGTCAATTTTTATCACGTCAGCAAGTAATGCAACTGACCGATGTGGTGGATGAATTAGGCATTCCGGTGTTGTGCTATGGCTTGCGTAATGACTTTAGAGGCGAGTTATTTAGCGGCTCGCAGTACTTACTAGCGTGGGCTGATAAACTGGTTGAACTTAAAACGGTGTGTCATTGCGGTCGCAAAGCGAACCATGTATTGCGTACGGATGAGCAAGGCAAAGCGATTGCCGATGGTAATCAAGTGGAAATTGGCGGCAACGACCGTTATGTGTCGGTGTGCCGCAAACACTATAAAGCTGCGTTAAACATGCAGCGCCGAAGTTAACGCTGCTATAAATTGATCAATATCGGCTCGAGTGATCTGTAAATGAGTTACTAAACGCAAAGTTTTGCTTGGGCTGAATACTATCCCTTGTGCTTTTAGTTGCTGTGCAATGGCATTAATATCAACACTATCAGCAACATTTGCATAGACCATATTGGTTGTATCGCGCGACAAGTCAACGTTAAAGCCTTCAATGGCACTGAGCTGCTGCGCTAAGTAACGCGCATTGCTGTGATCGTCGGCTAAACGGCTAACATTGTGCTCAAGTGCATAGTGGCCAGCGGCTGCCAGCATACCAGCTTGGCGCATAGCGCCGCCAAGTACTTTACGCCAACGCCTTGCTTTATTGATCAGTTCAACAGAGCCAAGTAGTAATGAGCCTACTGGTGCGCCTAAGCCTTTTGATAAGCAAATAGACACGGAGTCAAAGTGTTTAGTTATCTCGGTAATATCTACCCTAAGCGCAACCGCAGCGTTATAAACGCGAGCACCATCCAAATGCAGTGCTAATTGATGGCTGTGAGTGAACTCACGCGCTTGGGCTAAATAACTTAATGGCAGCACTTTACCGCCAATGGTGTTTTCTAAACTGAGTAAGCGGGTATTAGCAAAGTGAAAGTCTTTGGGTTTGATAGCGGCGCGTATTTTGTCAAAGCAGAGGCTGCCATCATTTTCATTCTCGATAGGTTGCGGTTGGATTGATCCAAGCACTGCCGCGCCACCGCCTTCAAATTTATAATTGTGTGCATTTTGCCCACAAATATATTCATCACCACGTTCGCAATGAGCCATTAACGCTAATAAGTTTGCTTGGGTGCCGGAGCTACAAAACAATGCACTGGCAAAGCCATGACGCTGTGCTGCAACGCTTTCTAATTTATTAATACTGGGATCATCACCATATACATCATCACCTAAAGGGGCATTGAACATAATTTCGCGCATTTTAGCGCAGGGCTTAGTGACAGTATCAGAACGAAAATCAATCATGATATCTCCGGTTGTGTAAATTGCTGGCTGATCTCTTGGCGAGTTTGTTGATCAAAATAACTCCACGCAATAAAGCGACTCACTTTTTGCCCTTGCGCCATTTCAATGATTTTAACTTCAGCCACAGGGTGTGTTTTTAATTGTGCTTGTAACGTGGCTAAGTTTTCTTTTTTTGAAACTAAAGAGGTAAACCACATACACTGCTCAGCAAATAGGGCACTTTCATCGATCATGGTACAAATGAATTGCGCTTCGCCACCTTCACACCAAAGCTCATTATGTTGCCCGCCAAAATTTAAAGCCGATTTAGGGGCTTTGCCTAAGTTTTTCCATTTCCGCTCGCTACTTTGAGCTGCTTGTTGTTCACTGGCATGAAAAGGAGGGTTACACAATGTAATATGAAAAAGCTCTTTTGCATTTATTACCCCCTGAAAAATATGCTGCGACTGCTTTTGTAGCTTGACGGTAATTTTGCGATTATTAAATTGTACGATTTGTTTGGCTAATTTTACAGCGCTCGGATCTATATCTGAGCCTGTGACGCTCCAGTTATATTCATGGCTTGCTAGTAACGGGTAAATTATGTTCGCACCAGTACCTATATCCAGCACTTTAACTTGTCTGCCTTGAGGTATAACGCCTTGATTATCGTTTGCTAGTAAATCGGCCAAGTAGTGAATGTAATCAACGCGTCCTGGAATCGGTGGGCAAAGGTTGTGTTCAGGTATATCCCAAAAATCAACGTTATAGTACGCTTGCAAAAGTGCTTGATTAAGCGTTTTTACTGCTTTGTTATCACTAAAATCAATACTTTTAGTACCATTGGGAGTAAGCACGATATATGGTTTTAAAGTGGGCACTTGAATACTTAGGTAGTCTAAATCATAGCCTTCGTTATGGCGATTTCGAGGGTGTAGTTTTGATTTTAATGGTGTTGATTTCATAACAAATAATTAGCTTAACAAACAAAAAAATTATTTTACCAGAGAAACACATTGACGTGTGATCTTGTTTAAATTACTGGTAGGATGAGTTGCGGTTCATAACAATGACAACAAGGAACTGAAATGGCGATCGTACAAGAATCAGTATTTATTAAACTAACTGAGCTACAAACATTACATTTGCGCCGCATAGCAGATAACAGCAAAGCCGCTGGGCCAGCTGTGTTGTTTATGCATGGTGCTGTTGAAAATGGCAAAATATTTTATACGCATTCGAATAAGGGTTTAGCCCCTTTTTTAGCTGAGCAAGGATATGTGTGTTATGTGGCTGATCTACGAGGTCGTGGTGACAGCAAACCGGCTATCTCAAAGCATGCTCACTATGGCCAAACCGAAGCTATTATTGAAGATATTCCCGCTTTTATTGCTAAAATTACCGAGCGTGAAGGTAGACCACCAGCGTATTGGGTAGCCCATTCGTGGGGTGGTGTATTAATGAACAGTGTGTTTGCGCGTTTCCCACAGTATATCAATGATGTAAAAGCATGTGCTTACTTTGGTACTAAACGCTCGCTTTATAATCATCATCCACAAAAATACCTTCAAGGAAATTTGATTTGGTATTTTTTAGCGCCAATACTGGCTAAAAAACATGGTTATTTACCCGCCAAAAGACTCAAGTGGGGCAGTGATGATGAAACTAAAAAGTCGCATTATCAAAGTATGCAATGGGCTAAACGTAAACCATGGTTAGATAGCGACGACGGGTTTGATTACGCGCAAGCTGTGGCTGGCTTAAGTTTGCCACCGACCTTACACATAGGGGGGGTGAAAGACAAAGCGCTTGCACAACAAATTGATATTGAAAAATTTATTGCCGAGTCAGGTACTGGTATTCAACACCTGCAAATGTACGGGAAAAAACACGGCCATCAATATGATTACGATCATATTAATATGTTAACGCACGCCAGTGCTAAAGCAGATCAATTTAAGGATCTAGTGACGTGGTTTGAGCGTCATTCAGCAACGCCCTGAGTGGCGTTTCAAAACGTTTCCAGTGTTCTATTGCACGGTTATGTAGCGGTTTTCGTACAGCTGCTTTGCTAAGCGTGGTAACTGGTTTTTTTGATTTATAAAAGTCTAAACATTGTGCTTCAAATGCGGTACCTAAAAATGTAAATACGCTTTTTAACGTATCGCGCGGCTCGCTGATCAGTTGCTCATAATGAACATCTAAGATAGCCGAAGGTATTGCTTGTTGCCAATGCGTCATCAAACCTTGGTATAAATCATAGTAACGTTTAAATTCAGATAATGAGCAAAAATAAGGTTCATTTTCTGCAAAGTAATTACTATAAACGGACCAAGCTGTGGCATTAAAATCGCGCTGCAAGTTAATAAACTTAGCATTTGGAAACAATAAATAGATAAGCCCTAACGATTGATAATTAGCGGGCAATTTGTTGATCATAAACGCGCGAATAGGTTTTGCTTGTTTTAACCGTGCGGTATAAAGAGCCCGCGCTTGCTCAATCAGTTGCGGTGTTAGTGCGCTGATACATTCAGGGTAGGGCAACTTGGTTTGTTGTTCTATGAATGCAACAACTTGCGAGCTAATACAGCGATCTTCCCCAAGGCTTGCAAATTCACTATGTGAAGCTAACATTTGTTCTAATAATGTTGAGCCACTGCGTGGCATGCCAATAATAAAAACGGGCGTAACAGTACCAGTAAATCCAGGCTTGATAGTGGCAAATAAACTTTTTGGGTTATAACGCATAATACTTTGATAAAACGGCGTTAATTGTTCAGTGTTGAAGCTACTCAATTGCAGCTGCAATTTATTGGCTAGTTTATAATAATTTACAGCTTGTTCTATATCATTGAGTTGATCATAACTTTTTGCCAAGGCGTAATAACAAACCATTTTTAAACGTAAATTATTGGTTTGTGTGAGTAAATGATGCAAGTTACTGATGTAGTTATGCTGTTGATCAAAGCGGCCAAGTTGTACCAGTTCAAATAAAATATAAGCAGTGACAGGATATAAACCAATACTTAGTGCTTGTGCAAAGGTGGTGTGTGCTTTATCTAATTCGCCATGGGTTAAATAATGTTGTGCGAGATAATAGTGTGGCTCTGGGTTATGACTAGCAATGCTTTTTGCGTACTCCAGTACGGTTAATGCATCATTTGGCGAATTAACGCCATTAAATGCATCCGCTAACGCGTGCAGTGGCTCCAACATATTAGGCAGACGTTCACAGCTTCTTTGTAATAAATAAACTGCAGCATCAAAGCGCTCTAAGCGCAGGGCAATACGGCCCAAACCAAATAGTGCCTCGCCATTTTGGGGATCACTTTCAAGCAAGGTTTTATAGTGAAACTCCGCTTCTTGGAGTTTGTTTTCGGCAAGTAGTTGGTTAGCTTTTTTTAGCAACATGCATCACTTTTTTTATTTTTTAGTTACTAGATTTATTATTTGGGTATAGCACGAAAAAGGCGAAATGTCTTGAGCATTTCGCCTATCTTTTCAACGCTTAATTATGATCAAAACGTATAAGTTGCTTTGACATAATAGAAGCCGCCGTTAATACCATATGGCGAAGTTTCATAGTATTTACCACCCCAGTTATTATTAGGTGCCACGGTAAAATCAAGTTTCTCTGCTTCTTGGTCGAGCAGGTTTTGTGCGCCGACTGAGAAACTAATCGAATCATTCAAAAAGTAAGTTACTTCAGCGTCTAGCGTAATTGCCGCATCTGCTGTTTTTGCTGTTTCGTCATAATCTACATGCACACCTTGGTATTCACCAAAATAATTTGCACGAGTAAACATTGAGAAACTTTCCCATTGTTGTGACCAACTAAGCGTACCACGGTGGTTTGGTAAGTCATTCTCTAAACGGCTTACTTTAAACGGCCCAGTAATATCAGTTGAACGGGTAACCTCAGTTTCATTCCAGTTGTAGGCTAAACTAAATGTTGAGCTACCGCCGAGTAAATCTGTGGCATAGTTTGCTACAAAGTCTATACCTTGAGTTGTTGTATCAAAGTCATTAGTAAAGAAGCTTACTTGCGCTAAGCTTTGCACGTTTGGCACACCAGCGGCTTCAAGCGTATCTTTATCAGCTTGGCTCAGCTCGATTTTTTCAGATTGACTAATACGGTCATCAACTTGGATATTGTAATAATCGATGGTTAGGAATACTTCACCGATGGTGTATACCGCGCCAAAGGTATAACTTTGCGACTCTTCAGGCTCAAGCTCTGTACCGCCTAACTGTACTGCAATTGGATTGGTCGGTGGTAGTAAAGCGGAGTCAACCAGTACGCCACTGCTTAGGTTTGTTTGCACGTTACTGACATTGGCTTGGCCAACAGTCGGCGCGCGAAAGCCTGAACTGATTGAACCACGCACGTTTAAATCATCGGTTAAGTGATATTGAGCCATTAATTTATAATTAACCGTAGAGCCAAAGGTATCATAATCTTCATAACGTAGTGCTAACCCCATTAAAAACTCTTCGGTGAACGGAGCTTCAATATCAACATAAGCGGCGTAGTTACGACGAGTATATTCACCAGCGTCAGATGGTTTAAAGCCAGGGAAACCATTTGAACCGATACCAAAACCTTGATCCGTTAGCGGGCCTGCTGTAAATGATGCTACATCACCAGAGGTAACTGTAAATGTTTCCTCGTGCCATTCAAGGCCACCGGCTATGTTCACATCGTATGCTAGATCAAAATCAAAGCCTTTTGATAAATCAAAATTAAAGTTTTTCTCTAATTGTGAGTATTTACCTGGGCTAAAATCACGCGGACTATCAGGACCTAATGACGCATTAATAGTGTCGTAGATAAAGTAACGAGATTCATTAAAGCCGACCGTACCACTTAAATCGTAGTATGCACCTTCTAACATACCACCAGTGAACTCGCCTTTAGTTCCTATCGTAAGCGAGGTATCTGTGATGTTACCGCCAAAATTAGGTGTAAAACCACCAGGTAAAATTTCATTGAAGGCAAAACAGTCTGGATTATTAGCTACTTGGTTGATGTAAACTGGATTATCTAATACGTTGTCATCAATCATGATGTTAGTAGGGCAGTTACCACTCATATCGCCAGTTAAATCGCCAACTAATAATGTTTCACCACCATCGTTTGAATAGGCCCCAGGGCGAGTGTGAGGATTACGATAATAAAAACCACCGCGTACATCACGCTCTGAATAGTTACCAAACATATAAAATTCGGAGTTTTTAGTCAGCTCAAGGCCGACATTACCAAAAATAGAGATATCGTCATCAACTTCTGGTGCGCCCCATACCTGTGTGATCGGAGCAATGTCAGGAACACCAGCTGCGATAAGGGCCGTAGCATCGGCACGTTGTACTGAGCGGCTAGTAGCGTCAGCCGTTTTGTATTGGAAACTTAAATTTGCGAAGCCATTGTCGGTAAATGGTAGACCAATGTTACCGGAAATCTGTGTTGTATCACCGTCGCCTTCATAGTACTGACCTTGGCGTACTTCGAAACTGCCGCCTTCTGAGGCATCTTTAAGTACAAAGTTGATAACCCCAGCAATCGCATCTGAGCCGTACTGAGCGGCTGCGCCATCTCTAAGTACTTCAACTTGTTTTAGGGCGATACTTGGAATAACTGAAATGTCTGCGCCTTGTGCGCCATCGTTTATGCCGCCACCTAAAAAGGCAATAACAGAGGCACGATGACGACGTTTACCATTGAGTAATATCAATGTACTGTCAGAAGGTAGGCCACGTAAGTTAGCTGGACGAACCAAAGATGCTGCGTCACTAATAGGCATCGAATGCACGTTTAATGATGGAATTGCGCCTTTTAATAGCTCGAGCATATCCGTATTACCTGATTTACCAAGTTCTTCACCACCGATGATATCGATAGGTACTGGTGAATCACCAATAGAACGCGGTGCAGAGCGAGTTCCCACTACGGCAATTTTTTCTACATTTTTATTTACTTTAGTGACTTCAGCTTGCTCATCTGCTGCTAAGGCAGATCCTGAAATAAATAAGCCTGCGGTAGTTGTTGTTAATGCAAGTTTAACGGCATGATTTAATAAATTATTTTTAAATTTCATTCTAATTTCCCCAGTTAGAATTATTGTAATTTCGTAACTATATGATTTTTAAAAAGCCAAATAGTCTATTAAAGTTATACAACTTGTTAAATAATTGTGCAAGGTGTTAAATAGTTTGGTTTTTTTTATGTTTTCTATAGAGGAAATTCGAGATTTACTTACCTACATGAAAAATAATGATATTTTTAAGGCGGGGATTAGAAATTAAGCATTTAATGTAATTTTTATTGTAAAATAAATCAGAAAAAAAATAATAATTTTGTAAATAGAAGTTTTTAGACTGGAAACTGTTCAGTAAAGTTCAATGGTAATTATTGGTTATCAGTTTGTTCAGGATTTTGTTGTCGCCAAGCTTTTAACGCTTCTCGGTATTCATCCCAAACACATGGGCAACAACTGCCACCACCACAGCACTGATCAGCAGCCGGTCTGGTTGGTTTTGTGTCGTCAACTCGGTTTGCTATATCGGCTGTGTTTTGCGGTATTTTATTCATTACTTATAGGTTTAATAATATGGGCCGTTTATTGGCCAGTGATTATACTTAATCATGGCTTTTTTACTAGCTGAGAAATAATCTGGATCTGTTAATCGGTGATTGTATTAAATTATGCTTTGTGAAGTGTTAAGGCTATGTGAGAATAGCGTTATGCGACTATATAAAGTTATTCATCGTGCCCCAATTCGAGTGGCAAAAATTACTACAAAACGCCAACAGTTGCGTTTCAAGCGCGCTATGGTAGCACTTAAAATTGCACTGGCGCAGGAAAAGCAAGAAACCAAAGAAATGCTCACAATTTATCGTCGCTACACCCAAGGAGATGTGAGTAAAGAGGATCTGCAAAAAGCGAATGCCCAGTTTGTTGATATTCTCAAAGGATTGGGTTTAGGTGTTTTTGCTGTTTTACCTTTTGCACCTGTGACTATTCCACTGGTTGTTAAGTTGGGTCAATGGGTTGGGGTTGATGTACTGCCAAGTTCATTTAACATCAATAAATCACTTAAAGATATTGACCAGCAGATCGCTGATGAAGAGCTGCAACACCACCACGCTGAAAAAACGGCAAAGTCAGACGTAAAACCACCTGTAAAAAAATAATGCCATGCAGTTTAAAGGATAGTCTTTGTGCTATACCTTTTATGCTGAGTTATTGATATGCTTGATCATCATATAATTTTAAACGAGTCATTTAATGAGTACATTAATTCGTCATAGTTCTACGGGTATTCCTTTATCTTTTATTGTTAAAAATGACTTAGCTACATGGCAAGCACAGCAGCCAATTTTTTTACAAAACTGGCTAAATAGCTGTGATTTTGCAAAACAAGGTTTAGCCTTGGTGGTCAATCCACAAAGTGGAGCGCTAAGTCAGGTGTATTGTTTAGTTAATAGCGTTGATGACTTTTGGCTCGCGGGTGAATTAGCCAGCAAACTGCCAGCAGGAATTTACCAAGTTCAAGAGTGTGAACAACAATTAGAACAGATTGCTCTGGGTTTTATACTTGGTGGTTATGAATTTAGCGAATATAAAGCCAAAGGTGCTGTAAAAGCACAATTAGCAATAGCCGATGAAGCATTGTTTGCGCGTATTACACGCCAAGCAAATGCGATTAACTTAGTTAGAGATCTAGTTAATACGCCTGCCGCAGACATGATTCCACAGCACTTATCACAAGTGATGGCTGATTTAGCACACACTTACAATGGTCAATTCAATGAATGGATAGGGGATGAATTATTAGAACAAAACTATCCAACTATCCACATGGTAGGCCGCGCCAGTGAAAATAAACCGCGTTTACTTGATTTACACTGGGGCGCTGCAGACGCTCCTTTGATCACCTTAGTCGGTAAAGGTGTTTGTTTTGACTCTGGTGGTTTAGATCTTAAACCAAGCTCAGGTATGCGCAATATGAAAAAAGACATGGGCGGCGCAGCTCATGTAATTGGTTTAGCGCAGTTAATTATGGCGGCAAATTTACCAATTCGTTTACGCGTGTTGGTACCCGCTGTTGAGAATGCGGTATCGCGCAATGCATTTCGCCCTGGCGATGTAATTAAAACACGTAAAGGGATTATGGTCGAAATCGATAACACCGACGCAGAGGGGCGTTTAGTGTTATGTGATGCACTCACGGAAGCACAAAATGACAATCCTGAGTTGATCATTGATTTTGCAACCTTAACCGGTGCTTGTCGTATTGCGTTAGGCACTGAGTTACCAGGGTTTTTCTCAACTGAGCGTGATGTTGCCAATGGCATTATTGACGCCGGTATTGCAGTAAGCGATCCCGTTTGGCAATTACCGCTTTTTGAGCAATATAAAAGTTTATTAAAAAGTGATGTTGCTGATATGGCTAACTGTGCAAGTACCCCATTCGGCGGCGCAATTACTGCCGCACTTTATTTAAAAGAATTTGTAGAGCCAACCACACCATGGGTACATTTTGATGTAATGGCATGGAATATCCGCTCATTACCTGGTCGTCCAGTCGGTGGTGAAGCACTCGGTATTCGTGCCGTATTTAACTACTTACAAAGTCGTTTTAAATAAATTTATTGAGCTTTGTGAGGTTATGCCTCATAAAGCTCAAGCGGTAACCCATCAGGATCTGCAAAAAAGGTAAATTGTTTACCTGTGTATTCATCAGTTCGAATCTCTTCTACTGCCACACCTTGGCTTTGCAAATACACTTTACTTTGCTCAATATTGGCCACTTTAAATGCTAAATGTCGTAAACCTTGTGCTTCTGGGTAACTAGGTCGCTTTGGTGCATTATCAAATGAAAATAGCTCTATTTGGCTACCATCAGGCAAGGCTAAATCTAATTTGTATGAGTGGCGATGTTGGCGAAAATGCTCTGCAATTATCGGCAGCTGTAAGATCTGATGATAAAAATGTTTTGAGCGGGTGTAATCGCTGCATATAATTGCAGCGTGGTGAATTCCTAGCAATTGCATCATTTTTAGCTATCTGTGGTAAATGGCGCAGTATAGCTGCGCCATATTGAGTATGTTATTGATCACTGCCTTTGCAAGCTGCTACTGCGGGGGCCACTAACTCTAAACCGGTTTTATCACACGGTGGTAGTGCTGCATCGCTAACGCTGATTGGCGTGACGCGTTCGCCCCATTTTATGTAGCTAGCAGCCCAAGTTAATCCGGCACCAAATGCTGCAGACATGATATTAGCATGTGGTTTAATTAATCCTTGCTCAACAGCTTCGCATAATGCGATTGCAATAGTTGCTGCCGATGTATTGCCGTATTCGCCAATGTTAACCATTACTTTTTCATCTGGCACTTTTAAGCGATGTTGAATGGCTTGAATGATACGTAAATTTGCTTGGTGTGGCACAAGTACATCGATATCATCAAGGCTCAAATTTGCTTGTGTGAGCACATCGTCACAGGCTTCACTCATGCCCTTTACTGCGCGCTTAAAGATTTCGCGACCTTCAAATAATAAATCAGATGGCCCAATAGGCACATATTTATTTAAGTCACTACCAAAGTTAGTGATATGCAAGATATCACGGTCTTCGCTATCACAGCCTGTTTTTGTCGCGAGTAAACCCGCTGGCGTGTCTGCTGCTTCAAGTACTACGGCACCGGCGCCATCACCAAATAACACCGCACTATCACGGCGATCCCAGTTTACATACCAGGTCATACGTTCAGCAGCAATTACTACAGCTTTTTTGATCATACCGGCTTGAATTTGTGCAGTCGCTGCTTGTATTGCATATAAAAAACCAGAGCAAGCTGCATTGGTGTCCATAGCGGCAGCGCCAACTGCACCAATGTTTTTTTGTACTAACGAAGCTGT
The DNA here is from genome assembly GCF_014164495.1 of Pseudoalteromonas sp. SG41-5. Taxonomy (NCBI): domain Bacteria; kingdom Pseudomonadati; phylum Pseudomonadota; class Gammaproteobacteria; order Alteromonadales; family Pseudoalteromonadaceae; genus Pseudoalteromonas; species Pseudoalteromonas sp. SG41-5. Next base: position 58,211 of record NZ_JACJFH010000017.1, read on the forward strand.
GTTTGCCACCATAGTAGAGGGCGTACATGTTGCTAATAACACTAAGTCAATGTCTTTAGCATCAATGCCAGCACAGGCTATTGCATGTTTAGCTGCTACAGTGGCAAGCTCTGCAGTACTAACGTGGCTTACTCTACGGGCTTTTATACCAGTGCGGGATGTGATCCATTCATCATTGGTATCAACTAATTGGCTAATTTCATCGTTGCTAATACGCGCTGGTGGGATACATTTACCCCAACCCGTTATGTGTGCGTAGGTCATAGTGTGCTCTCTTTAAGTGGTCAGACATGTGTCATCTATGTTTGATTTATACCAAAAATCCAGTTCTAAGACTAGTTTATAACTTAGCTTACGTCGTAAATAGTGGTAATTAAACGTAATTTAGGCTAATGGTAGTAGAAAAATGAGGTAAACATGAAACAAAAATTAATTACTATCTTGGCTGCATTGGGTACGACGGTATGCTCTGCGGCGGGTTTTGCAACACAAACTCAGGTTATTTACGCAGGATCAATGTTAGCAGGTGCTGAACAAACACTAGAAAAGCAACGCACTATTGTTATAGAAGACGCTATCATCACGCGCATCGAAAAAGGCTATATGAGTGTTACCGATCTAGCATTGCCCGATGCAAAGATCATTGATTTAAAAAATCAATTTGTTATGCCTGGATTAATTGATATGCACGTACATGTTACTTTTGAGCGTGACGCAAGTGCTAATCCACATCGCTGGCTAACAGAATATGAGGCTGATTATGCGCTGCGCTCAGTTAAATATTTGCAGCGCACTCTTGCTGCGGGTTTTACCTCCGTGCGTGATTTAGGTAGTAGCTATAAAGTGATCTTTCCACTACAGCGTGCCGTTGAGCGTGGAGATATTCAAGGGCCACGTATTTTTGCTGCAGGAGATACAATTACCCCAACAGGCGGGCATGCTGATCTGCACGGTTACCGTAAAGATATTAGTGATGTGATAAGTGGAGGGTTAGGGGTGTGTGATGGTGCTGATGATTGTCGCCGCGCGGTTCGTGAAGTAATTAAATCAGGTGCTGATGTAATTAAAATTACCGCAACGGGTGGGGTGTTAAGTAATACCGCAGCGGGTGTCAATCAGCAGTTCACAGATCAAGAGTTGATGGCGATTGTTGATACTGCACATAACTTAGGGCGCAGCGTAACAGCCCATGCTCATGGTACATCAGGGATCAAAGCGGCATTACGTGCAGGTGTTGATTCAATTGAACATGGCTCTTACCTAGACAAAGAGACTGTAAAGTTATTTAAGCAATACAACGCTTATTTAGTGCCCACGTTATTGGCAGGCCAAACGGTCAGTCAAGAAGTTCTCAGTAACCCAAATATGCCAACAGCTATTGCTGATAAAGTACGCACCGTTGTACCAAATGTTGCAGCTTCATTTAAACTGGCATTAAAAAACAATGTTAATATTGCTTTTGGTACAGATTCTGGCGTATCACGCCATGGTAATAATGCTGATGAGTTTTTATGGTTAGTTAAATATGGCATGACTGAAAAACAGGCTATTATGTCAGCAACAGTTAATGCCGCTAAGTTACTCGGCCAACAAGACCGACTAGGGCAGTTGAGTGTTGGTAAACAAGCAGATATCATCAGCGTTAATGGCTCTCCTCTTGATGATATAACGACATTGCAAAATGTACAATTTGTGATGAAAGCAGGGCAAATATATAAACACCAATTTTAGGATACAGTATGGGCAGCAAAATCAAGGCATCATTGTTTAATCATTTGATTGACGCTGAGCGCCAATTATTAGATCCTGAGATCCGTCAATCTGAGCAGGCATTGGATGCTTTGCTCGATGATGATTTTATTGAAATTGCCGCTAATGGTACTGTATTTAATAAATATCAAGTATTAACGCGGTTACCTACCGAAGTCGTGCCGCAGTTTTACAATCAGCATTTTAAAGGCCGAATGCTTAGTGATGATATTGCCCAACTAAGTTATCAAGCGGCATATCGGCGCTCTGCGCGCGCTGAGTTTAACTATTCGTTACGGATGTCGCTGTGGCGATTAACCGAAGGCCAGTGGAAAATGGTGTTTCATCAAGGAACGCCGTGTGCTGTGTTTAGTATCTCTATGGCTGATGATTAGGTTAACCTTCTTGAATTAGGCATTTTTTATTAGGTATTTTTTTGTTAGGTAATTATGTATGGCGTTTTTAATGCGCACTGATCCTGCGATTAGCCGTTTACTGATGTTACGCAGTGGTGCAATTGCAATTCAACTATTGGCCGTTGTAGCAGTCTATTTTTTACTTGAGCACCAAATCCCTTTATTGCCTCTACTGGTAGTGATCTCCCTTGAAGCCGTATTCCAAATTTTAAGCGTGATTGCTTATCGTAATGTCAGTAAAGCGAAAGAACTTGGGATGTTAATGCAGCTTACGGCCGATGTGCTTTTTTTATCGGTATTGCTGTCTTTGAGTGGTGGTGCGACCAATGCATTTGTGTCGTTACTGTTGTTACCAATAATGATTGCTGCGGTGAGTGTCAGTGCTCGCGGCTTAGCTTATATTGCTGTATTAGCGATCACCGCCTATAGCGTGCTGCTATTTAAAATGCCTCAGCACAGCATGCATCATATGCAAATGACCAGTCACTTTGTGGGTATGTGGGTTAACTTTGTGATCAGTGCTAGCGTTATAGCATTCGTTATCGGCACTATGAACCGTGCACTGCATTCGCGAGAGCGCACAATTGCAACTGTGCGAGAAAAACAATTACGAGCAGAGCAGTTAGTCACGCTTGATGGTGCTGCGGCACAAATTACTCATCAATTAGCCAGCCCAATCGCCAATTTACAATTATTGTATGAAGAGCTTCTTGAAGAACAGCCCGATAATGAGATTGTGAAAGACATGCAGCAGCCCTTGTTGCAATGCGCACAGCAGTTAAAACAGTTTCGTACCCTGTCATCTGAACTACGCACACAAACGGTTGCAGCGACTGTATCGTTAAACGCATTAGCTCAACAAATTAGCGATACAATGCTATTACAGTATCCCGATCAACAGCTTAATTGGCTAAATGCAGCGCCTGCTAGCTCGGTTACTAATGATGCTATGTTACTGCCAGCGATATTAAACTTGTTGCAAAATGCTGCTTTTGCCAATCAACAGGCACAGCAACAAACACTGGAATTGAACTGGCAACAGACTCTAGATAACCCTAAAACAGTGAGTTTAGTTATACGTGATTTTGGTAAAGGATTTAGCGCAGCACAATTGGCAGAGTTAGGGGGTCAGTTAATGCCTAGTGAAACGGGGATGGGGCTAGCAGTTATGCTTTCAAATGTAACATTTGAGCGTTTACAAGGCTCTTTAACATTATTTAATCACCCACAAGGTGGCGCGGTTGCCAAAGTACAATTAACCATTGATGAGCCACAAGTTGAGCCTGTATGAAGCTATTAATTATTGAAGATGATATTAATCTTGCCAATACGTTAGCGCGGCGCTTAACCAAACACGGTTTCGCATGTCAGCTGGCACATAATAAAGCCGAGGCTATCGGTGTAGCTAAAAACTTCGCACCGACACATATTCTGTTAGATATGAAATTAGCTGACGATAACGGTTTAGCTCTTATCGCACCACTGAGAGCCTTACTAACAGACGCACATATTGTATTATTAACAGGCTATGCCAGTATTGCCACAGCGGTAGAGGCTATGCGCCTAGGTGCAAATGATTATTTAACAAAACCCGTTGATATGCTCACGTTATTACGAGCCTTAACAGGCACATGCGAGCCAACTACTGAGTTAATTGCAGATGATATTGTAACTATGTCGCCAGAGCGTCTTGAGTGGGAACATATTCAGCAAGTGCTGCATACCAATCAAGGCAATATTTCAGCAACTGCTCGGCAACTTAATATGCATCGGCGGACTTTACAGCGCAAGCTACAAAAAAAACCAGTTCAGCAGTAAATCCTAGCGCAATAGTGAGCGTTATTGCGGATCACGGTTTCCGGTTTAGTAATGCCTAGCAAGTTAATTGTTGCCTTTTAGGCAATAAGTTTTACCCGGTAAACTAAGTAATACAGTCGCCTGTAGTCACCTTAAATGAAGATCAGGTTACTTTAATGCATTTATATTTGGGCACCAGCCACGCATCATAGATAGTTTTGCAGCTTAGATAGTTGCTGCAATGGCGTTCATTAACTACAGTAAAAATATCATTGTATTTTTTGCATCAGCATAAGTAGTCATTATGGATTTATCACAACTTGATTTTGTAGCCGTATTATTAGCTGCCATGTCTTCTTTTATGTTAGGAGGCGTTTGGTATTCACCTTGGTTGTTTCAACGAGCCTGGTTAGAAGGCTGTGGATTAACGGAGCTGGATTTAAAAGCAACAAATCCAAAATGGGTATTTGGTGGCGGTTTTGTTTTATCTTTATTTATCGCTTTTGGCTTATCACTGTTTTTAGGACCACATCCACATTTAGGGGTTGCGGTAGGCGTTGGCTTTGCGGTTGGACTATGTTGGGTAAGCAGTGCCTTAGGAATGAGCTATATTTATGAACAACGACCACTAAAGCTGTTTTTAATCAATAGCGGTTACCATATTTTACAGTTTACTTTAATGGGCTTAATCTTTGGACTTTGGCCATAAGCTGTTAATCTATTCGCGTGTTTTTAGTAAAAGTTACAAAATAATGGCGAAACCGAATAAAAAAGGCCCCACCAAAACAGTCGATATTTTTTGTAGTCAATGTAAAGCTCCCCTATTCAAATATCGTAAAGGCGGCAAAGGGGCATTGGTTAAATGTTTTATCGAACGGATCAGTCAAGATTTCACCACAATTCCTTGCGTATGCCCCAACTGCTCACGCCCTTTTGCTCGAGAAGCAATTATCCGAGGCGCACCCGCGTATAAAATGATCGGCGGCAAAGTTACGTTTAAATGAACTCGCTAAAGCGGACATTTATCCTGTGCGCTTTTGGCGAGGCTGCTAAACTTACCCGGTTTGCTGTTTCAATGATTGAAAACAACCCTCCCCATGGAATGGGCCAGTTTGTTGGGTATGATTAAAAAGGATAGGGGACACCCGTGATTGCACTTTTATTTGATATTGTTGGTATGACAGGTACGTTTTTAGTGGTTGGCGCGTTTTTTATGCTACAACTGGGTAAAGCCACGCCAACAGGGCTTTTATATAACATGATGAATTTATCTGGCGCTATTTTGTTGCTTATAAGTCTTTGTTATAACTTTAATTTAGCAAGTTTTGTGATTGAAATATTTTGGATCGCAGCCTCATTAATTGGTTTATATAAATACCTAAAAGCTAAGCAGATTTCAGCTGTAGCCTAAATTTATAAATTAATAGAGAAAAACTCTCACGCCGTCGCGTATTTGTATTAATATTGTAAATAGCACGTTACTTATGATGTGCTAACTCCAATGAAAAATATAGGTGTAAAGCGGCGTAATGATTTTAAAGCTAACAGCATGTCTTTTTTTATGTGTTAACACAGCCCCCTTACTGGCGAGCGACGCTGATGATTTATTTGCGCTTAGCTTTGAAGATTTGCTTGACGTTCATGTCGATATTGCCTCAAAAACCTTAGAAACTCTCGCTTCTGCCCCCTCAACTATCACTGTTTTTAATCGCAAAAAAATAGCCTTACTTGGGGTGAATAATGCGTTTGAATTGATGAATTTTGTTCCTGGTATGCAATCTACTCGTGGTGATTGGGTAGGCGCTGTACCAAAAGATCACGCAAGAGGTGTTTACCTTGATAGCGGCAATATCTTAGTGATGATCAATGGTGAACGTTTAAATGAGTCATCATTTGGCAAAGCGTCAGTTTATATGCCTTATATACCTGTAGAAGTTATTGATAAAGTTGAATTTATACGTGGCCCTGGCTCTGCTTTATATGGCAG
>NZ_JACJFH010000180.1:0-3822 GCF_014164495.1 Pseudoalteromonas sp. SG41-5
GTTAAAGAGCAATAACTTTTAAACACCCGCAATAATTTGCATTGCAAGGGTTTTCATCAGGCGTTTCCAATACGGGGGGTTGTCTGGTTGGTTTAGGCTTTCATCTACTGGCCACTTTTCCCACGGTTTGGTGATTTCTTTATTTGCCCAGCGTTTTGGGTTGGTGATGGCGCCGTCAAAATTAAAGCGGTAAATATCATCATCAAGTTCTTCTTCTATTTGCTTCATCTGCTTGTAGCTCATTAAACGCCAGTACTTTTCAGGGCGGTTATTTTGCTTATCAAAGTCGTGTGTTATCGGGTCAAGGTGACGAAATGGCTCTATTTCGGGTGAATCAACGAGCGGTTTGGTTAAATCCATAAAGCGCACAACGCGCTCCCATGTGTATTTGCAGTAGTTTGGGTTTTGTGGGTTGTCTTTTACGCGTATTTCACTAAATGCACCATGGTGGTTTTCGTAATCTTTATGGGCAATATACATTGCATGGGTTACACCATGGCCCTGTGAGTGGTTGGCTTTAGAATAAAACGCTTCTATATCCTCAAACGGAAATGTCGAATGGCCGTGCTCATTTTTTTCTGCATTGTTTACTGACCACGAAAAGCTTACTGTTTGGTTTTGGCGGTCAAAATATACTTCGCGTTTAGGCAGAATATACCGCGCTAAAATGGGGCCGAAGTTTAAAAAGAATAAGTTCCAGCAAATGACGAATACTATAAACCAAACGGGTAGTTGTTCCGGGTTATCTGTGAATTGAGTATAACTCCACCCTAAAAAAAAAATTACCGAGACAATTGAACCTAATACCCCTAAAAATATTGGCCCTAATGTTAACCCTAGCGTCCAATCACCCGCATTATGAAAACCTAAATAGCGCCCTTCATTATCTAAGCTCTGAGGTTTCACTTTTTTATTATCTTCTTTCTCCAATAAAAATCTGACAATCATTAATCCTTTAGGTGAACTAAACTCATACATTTTTGAGGAAATATAGTGTTTAAAGTTCTGTGAATTTTCTAATATTCTTGCATTTAGTTTTGCAAATTTATATGAAATCGACATCAATATCCTTTTCTACCCAAGCAGTTACTTACTGCTTGGGTTAAATCCTATTTATTTCTTTGTTAAGCTACAAGTCAACCATTAAAAACGAAGTGAACTTTTGCCATAGTGTTTTACCAAACTTAATTTCACTTTCAGGTTTAATGTTATCTGCGTATTTCCACGGGAATTTAAAAATATCTGGCGGTGTTAACTTTTTAATAGGTTTACCCATCAAAAAGTTATCGAGCTGCTCTTCATCATTAAATTCATTAATGAGTAATAGTTTTTCCTCATTAACTCTCTTCTTGAAATGCTTATCGACCCGATACCAAAAATACTTAGGACGGCCATTCGCTTTATCAAACTCAGCGGTTGTTTTATCAAACTCACGGTAATATTCAAATTGTGGGATATCTGCTAAGGGTTCAGTTACATCCATGAAGTTTTGTAATAATTCCCAATGAATAAATCCACTGCTTATTAAGTTTGCTCCAGTCCTATCATAAGAAAAATCTCTCTGGTAATGTAATAAAGTAATGCCTCTGTAAGGAAAGCCGCTTCCAGGATTATTTTCCACACAATAGTGAGCATTAAACTCTTCAAAAAGCAATTTATCTTGTGTGCTACTTTGTTCATTAGATATGGTTACAGAACCATCTTTACGATGAAATAAAACCCCTGAGGACACTCTAATCCGGATTGCTTTCCAAATAGTTAGATTAAATAATTTAGATCCACTCCAAAATATAAAAACAAATAAAAAAGATTCAAGCGCTAGTTCAATACGACCAAATAAAGTGAAAAAAAACGGTAGAGTAAATAAAAAAAACAAAATACCTAAATGTGCTATTATCCAAAAAAAGACCAATGAATCCGTTATCTTACTCCCTTTTGTAGGCAAATTAAGAGTAAAATCATCATTTCCTAAAACTTTTCTATAATATTCAGCTTTCCCTGATAAGTTATATTTATAAGCTGAATCTTGAAAACTATCAAAGCAATGTCCAAACACTTTACCTCTTGGGTATATTGCCTGCTTACTTTGGTAACGGCAATACATAGAGTCACGCTCATCAGTCGCTATTTCATCTCTAAATTTTGCATCTTGCTTACCTCTGTAAGCGGTCTCTGCATACTGCTCAAGCATATTCTATTTCCTTTATTTTCCAGGCTTTATCTGGTTGCTCACCGTTATCCCAATCATTACGCTCATCAATATCCACATAGGGCAAAGTAACATGCTTATCTAGGCGATACTGCACTTTTACTTGCCAATCAACTTCGAAATGTTTCGGCCACATAGATAATATTGGAATTATATATTTAAACCCAGTGATGGCACCGGATTCAGTATTCTCTTTTTGGATTATTTGCCAATTTTTATGATCGTGACGAAATTCATTTGCAAAATGCAAAACTCCCTCATCTTCAATTTGGTAAACTTGAACGAATAACTCTGATTGCCCTAAGGCAAAGTTTGATGTGTCTATATCTACAGTTAATTGGCAATGGGTACTGGTTAATCGCTTAACACCGAGCGTGACGCTTGGCTTCATTAATGCGCCCACTAATGCGGCATAACACTCTTTTGGTTGAGTGTGCCATTTTTCATAACTACCAGTACAGCGGTCATCAATATCTTTAGCAAACGGACCATTTTTAGTCCACGTTTCTAATTCATTATCGGTGACTAATATAGCAATAATTGCAATGATCAAACCGACTGCGATTATTGCCCACCCTAAAGGTGTAGTGAACAATGCCGCACCAAGATATAAAAACCAGCTGCATATATTTCCGTATTAGCTACCAACGTGGCGGTAAACCTAGGCAGCATATACAGCCTAGATTTGAATTCCATTTTTAATTTTTATCACAATCCTAGTTGCATGCTATATATAAAATCATCTATTAAGGTATTCCCATAAACAACTGCAGTGCTAAACGCTTTGCTTTGTATTTCCATGTCAGTTTTTCGATACGTTCTGGCTCACCTTTAAAATGCAGCCAAGGTTTGGTTATTTCTTTGTTAGGTGTCGCTCTAAGCCAATTAAAATGCGCAGCCTCTTTATTAAATTTCTGCCAAATTTCGACTTGTTGAGCAAGCGAAAAATCACTCCAAAATTTATTGGGTCTGTCATTTTGCTTATCAAATTCAGCTGTGAGTTCATCAAGGTGGCGGTAGTTTTCATACTCAGGCACATCAGGCAGTGGTTGGTTGTTATCCATAAACCGCACTACACGTTCCCAATATAAATAGCAGTTCATCGGGTTATTTGAGTTATCAGGCACCTGAACTGCTATTTTAGTCTCGGGGTATTTATCCTCATCAATATGACTAATAAAAGGTACAAACCCCATTACGCCCGGGCGTGTTGCCACAATATCAAGGTGGCACACAATATCAGCCCATTTAAAACAACAATTACCCAGCTCATCACGCTCTTCACAACCGGGTATCTCATAGGTAAAGCCGACTAACTGTTTTTTTCTGTCAAAATATATTTGCTTTTTAGGGAGGTAACTCTCTGTTATTGGTAATAAGTTAAGAAAAAACAGGTTCCAAGAAAAAGTGAGTATAGGTATCCACCATTGAAATGGCTCATTGGAATAGGTGGCCACAAAGCAACAGATCAACAAGATTAAACTCAAAGTGCGTATTCTCATGACTTTGATCACCGATTCTCATCAGCTTTGATCACCTGATTTATCATTTTGTAGAGCCGTTTTTAAATTAGCTTAACTGATCATCATCAGTCAATTTATTTAACTGTTTTC
>NZ_JACJFH010000181.1:0-3713 GCF_014164495.1 Pseudoalteromonas sp. SG41-5
TGAGGGACTCCTTTGGTTGACTCAAACCACAGACCTGTTTCGCACTCTGCTACTCCCGCTCGTAGGTATTTACCGAGTAGGCGCATGAGTGCTTTGTCTTTGATTTTACGACCAACACGATTCATTAGCATGTCATGGTTTACTTCATCAAAGAACTTAGACAAGTCGATATCAACCGCTGTTTTATAACCTTGTTTAACACAAGACTGAACATGGTTCACTGCTTGACTGGCTCTTTTATGAGGGCGATAACCATAACTATGTGGTGAAAATTGTAAAATAAAAGGGGTCAAATCTTGACTTCAGACATCAAAGGTCTAGATTTATAGTTTACTATTCATTGAGTGAATTACTATGTCTAGGCCGCTGCGAATAGAGTATGAAAATGCGTTTTATCATGTAATGAATCGAGGGAGAGGGCGCGAAAATATCTTTTTAAGTGATAACGACTTTAAGTATTTTTTACATTGCATTGAGCAAGCAAGTATTCGCTTTAATATTGAAGTGCATTCATATTGTTTAATGACCAATCATTACCACCTGCTAATCAAAACCCCTGATGCAAATTTAGGCCGAGCCATGAAGCATATTAATGGCCTTTACACCCAATACTTTAATAGAGTACATAACACCGATGGTGCGCTGTTTCGAGGGCGCTACAAAGCGGTGCTGGTGGATGCTGATAACTATTTATTGCATGTTAGTCGGTATATTCATCGTAACCCAATTGAAACGAACATACCGTTGGTAGAAGAGCTTGCTAAGTATAAATGGTCTAGTTATCCAGCTTTCATTAAAAGGGGAGCGACGCCTAAATGGCTAGTCCGAGGCTTTATATTTTCGCTGCAAGGCAAAAAGCGTAAATATGCTGCTTATAAGCAATTTGTTGAATATGAAAACAATAAAGAAATAAGCGCTTTTTATAGTGCTAAAAAGTTATTGTCGGTTTTGGGTTGTGAGGACTTTATTGAAAACATAAAAGACTATATTGCTAAATCAGATAGCGAAAGAAAGCTTGTTAGTAAAAAACGCTCAGCAGATGATGTTATAGCTTACTTAGCTAAACACTTTAATGTTGAAGTTGATGAGATTATAACGGTTAAAAAGGGGCGAAAAGAGAAAAATTTACCACGCTGGTTTGCTATAAAATTATGCCAAGATTTAACGGGATTAAATTTGCAGGCATTAGCAGATGTTTTTAATGTTAAACACTATTCGGCGATATCAAAAACTGTCGGTAGATTAAATGCATTAATGATTGAAGATAAGAAGGTTGAATTACAATTAGAAAAACTTCGAGATTGTTTGATATCTGAAGTCAAGATTTGACCCCTTTTGGTTTGACCCCTTTTGGTTTTTTGGCATCTTTTAGATAAGGTCGAATGTCTGTAAATTGTTTATTTATCTAAACCTTAAAAGCATAGTAGAACTGTGGTATTTTAACGGTCGAAAATTTCAGAAGGTGTATAAATAGTGAAGTTGTGGCTTAAGGATGATTTGGACTCAAAAAAAACGCTTATTCAAAGAGCGATGCTATTTTCTGTGGTCACCTTAGTAATATTATTCTTGTTTCAACCTTTTGGCACGCACAGCGATACTATTTCCTATAAATATCTGCGTCTGTCTGGTTATGGTTTAGTGACTTTTTGTGCTTTATTGCTGGCTGGGTTCATAGAGATATTATTAAGCCGTAGACGGTTAAATAGCCACATTAGAAAAGGCCTTATTGCTACTTTGTATATTGGCTTTGTAGCGGTATTTAATCACAGTTATTTTGTGGTGGCCATATTAGGTGTTTGGCATTGGCAGAATCAATTGTTGTTTGTTTTTTATATTTTAGCCATTGGTTTGTTTCCGATTATTTTTATGTTTTTAGTTAATCGACATTCAGTTGCTATTACTCAGTCTCAGCCAATTGCCCTTGAGTCAAGCCAAGCGAAAAACGCTAGGCTAACCTTAGAAAAACAAATAACCTTAAGAGGTGACAATAAAGATGACATTGTACAAGTCAGTTTGTCGCAGATTTTATTTATCAAATCTGCGGATAATTATTGTGAGCTTGGTATGCTCGAAGATGAAAATTGCAGTCGTAAGTTATTGCGCGGCTCGTTAACCAAACTGTTAAAACAGCTTCCAGCTGACGCTCAGGTGGTACGTTGTCATAGATCTTATGCAGTAAATCTTGGTTTAGTTAAGTTATGGCAAGGTAACGCCGGTGGTTTGCAATTGACTATGCAGGCTGGCGATTTGGTAGTGCCCGTCTCTAGAACCTATGTAGAAGCAACAAAAAAGGCCTTGTCATTCGCCCCTAAGGCTTGTTAATCACCGCAAATTTTTGTCACTAAACCCTAAATAATCAGCTTTAGCCCTAACTCATCGCCATGATGAATTGGGCTTGGCATGCTTAGCTCGAATTTTGAATTTCTTACTAAGCAGGTAACTATGAATCACACAATCAAATCACTAATATTATTAACCACCTTTATGTTCTGTCACTATTTTATGCGTGATTTTTGGGGCGAGAGTTGGAGCGAAGTATTACTTAACCTAGATCAACAAACTTATCTTTTACACACCTTGGCGAAATATCTATTTATCTACGGGCCACTTGTCTTAGTGGCGGTCTTATTATTTAAACAACACCCTTGGTATGACGTAATAGGTGTAAACGTGTCTGGCAGTCAGCACTACTTATTGGCAGCTGTAGCTTGTTGTTTGCCTATGACCTTAGGGTATGCATTCTTAAGTACCGAATTAGACCTCTCACTGCCTGGCATTATTACCGGCTCAGTATATGCTGGGTTGTTTGAAGAAATTATCTTTAGGGCAGCGTTATTTGGGGTGTTATTTCACTTTTGTCGTTGGGGATTTATTCCTGCCGCATTAATTAGCTCGGTTATTTTTGGTCTAGGGCATATTTACCAAGGGCATGATGTTATGTCTGTTGTTATGGCGCTAACCATCACAACTATCGCTGGAACATGGTTTGCGTGGTTATATTGTGAATGTGGATACCGCATTTGGTTTCCTATGTTTATGCATATTTTCATGAATGCAGCTTACGGTATATTTGGCATGTCAGGCGGCGCCGCTGGTGACCTAGAAGGCAACCTTTTCAAGGCCACTGCCATTATTCTAAGTATAATTTATGTGCATATACTGGTGCGTAAAGGGAAAACACGGGAAATAGCCTTTAAAACACTATGGCGCAACAATGGCGATGTTAATTCACAACCTCAATCAGAACTAACCACTCAAAACAGCTACTAGGAGAACCACTATGTTTGAATTATTTTTAGTTATGCTAGCCCTTACCTCACCGATTTTAATTATCATCTTTGTGCGTAATTATTTTAATTACAAATCTGAGGTCAATCAGAAGATATTAGCGCTGCAAAAAGACACAGATACCGAAGCGGTGAATAACATGCAGAAAAGGGTAGAGCAGCTGGCTAAAAGAGTGATAGTGCTTGAAAAAATAGTCACCGATAGCAAGTTTGAGTTGGGGCAGGAAATCAGCCAATTGTGATTGATGTAACAGACAACAATAAACGGCTCATGTTGAGCCGTTTTTTTGTTTAAAGCCAGAGGGGTCACCCATTAGAAAGTTCTGGTCAAGCAGGCAGCCGTGTTTTCTTGATCTTTTTTACTCAAAAACCAAGTGTTCTTATTATTTAAACTCAATTTAAATATGACTACGCACCTAGTAATGA
>NZ_JACJFH010000182.1:0-3649 GCF_014164495.1 Pseudoalteromonas sp. SG41-5
GGCGTACCAATTACCGGAATTTAAATAGCGTGCCATCAAAAAGATCTGCTTATTGGCCGTGGTAGAGTTCTGGCGCGGGCGAATTTTCGCTTCAACAAAGTAGTTACCTGTCGAAGGCACGTTTGCCATAGCTTCTTCAGTGGCTAAAATTAGCTCGCCCCCAGCACCGCCTGCGGTGTATCGCATCATGTTATTACCCATGATATCAAGTACATCAAACTCACCCATTGGGGCTTCAGTGTTATCTGGCTTGGCTAAAATTTGCCAATTATTTAAATCACCATTGGCAAAGTCATCACAAAAATACAGTTCAGGTGCATCCGTGCAGCTAAATACAGATGGATCTTTAACATACTCAACTCTGAGGTTATTGATAACCACAGTGCCGCCTGTTTCGGTACGTAACTGTAAAAATGAGTTTTTAGTCGCAAGCTTTCCGGGTACTGTTAAAGTTTGACCAGCAGTAAGCGAGTTGATCAATTCATTATAAAAACGTGAGTCATTACCATGGATTGATTTAGAACTGCTTGATGAGTTGTTATCCACATAAATTTGGAATTTATTATCACCTTCAGGGTCACTTATACTGACAATATCCATCACCACTTGATAAGGACGAGACAAATCCAGCGCTCCACTGGTGGTGGTATCCGTTGCTGCTGTTTCAATACCTGGGGTGGTGTTACCTAATGTGAAACGACCTCCATTGAGTTCTAATCCAGTATCAATCACAGTGACTGAGCCGCCTGTTTTGCTAAACATGGGGATTTCATCGCCGTTTGCATCAATAATTTTTTGATGATCAACAGAGAAAATATCCGCAGTAAGTGCGGTAAAGTCAGTGGTAATTGGTAATTCTACTGTTGGGATCTCACCTTCCACAGGAGGATCAATCGGTGGTTCAACCGGTGGTTCAACATCTGGTACGTCGGTTGCCACTGTTTCAATGGTTAAGTTATCAATGACAATCATTGCCGCTGAATCAGTGCGTATTTGGAAATATGAATTTTTAATCTCAGGATTTAAAATACCGCGGGCATCGACATGAGTCAGATCAGGGCCAGTATTTACATCTTCGCCTGGAATGTAGGTATATGAAAACCGTTGACCTGCAGGGGTGTTGGTTTCGTTTATGTCTTTACCATAAAACTTTGAAGCACCGCCATGCACTGAATTACTTTGACTGGCAGTATTATTATCAACATAAAGCGATAATCCACCAGCACTATTATGAGAAACAACATCAAAGCTAATGGTAAACCCTTCGCTTAAATTATAAATCCCCACACCTGAGCTATCAGTCGCTGTTGATTCTTTGCCGGGCAGGGTATTACCGATGGTAATACGGTCGCCTTCAAGAATTAGTTGGCCTGCTACATCGTCAATTTTTGCACTACCGCCACTTTTAAAATATAACGGGCCGCTGCCTTGCTCATCCGATAAGCTTTTATAGCTCGATGAGAAAAATGTTTCAGTGTCAGTATCAAACTCTTCAATTAAGGCTAAACCAGCTTGCTGAGCTAAATCGTTGAGTTTGATTAACTCTTCTTGAGCTTGTTGTTCGGAGAACACTAAAATATTGTTTTTAGCATCATCATTACTATCACAAGTAAGCACCAGTGTTGCCAATGCACTTGGATCGATGGTGGCACAAACACTATAGGTATTATTAACCGTATTATGGGAACGAGAAATTATATACTCTGTGGTAGCTGATTCGCCTTCACCTGAGGTCAGTGCAAGTACGCGATTACCAAATAAAAACGAATAATTGCCTGTTACTGTTTCGCTACCATCCACTACTTGGCTGAATGTGCCACTAAGGTTTGCTTCATCAACGGGTGTTAATATCAACTGTGCAATACTTGCCTCACTGCCTTGTACTAATGGGTTATACAATGTTCCGCTAAAATCGGCAGTATTAAATGCTAAAGGTTGGGTGCTGTTGTATTGCTTAAAAATAAAATCAACAAAGTGCACAATCGCTTGATCAGCTGGAATTAAGGTATTATTAGCTGAGCCTGCATCAGCGAGCCACGCATTAACGTTTGCCTCAAACTCATCGCTACTAAAATAGTCCGTAATCGTTTGTCCTTCGGCTAAAGTCATAACGGCTGCTTGTGCTGCTTGCTCGCTGATGGTGATGCCATTGCTAGGATCACCATCAACATCTAGTGACTGTAATAAACGCAAACTATTAATAACAGCAGGATGAAACACGGTATCTGTCGAAAATAAAGCAAGTGGAGTTAATACATTGGCGGCAGAGACCGTAGGGAAGGTAAGTGCACCAATTGAGAAATCGATAGCTTCACCTCTAAAGTAATCGAATTGTCCATTTGCGTTTGTTACACCATTGCTTATTGATGGGCTGTTGTAGGTTAAACCAGCAACAGGGCTGTCAACAAATACCCCTTGCATTGGTGGTAACGGGGCTTCTTTGACATTGATAGAACTATCTTCACCGCAGCCTGCTAAGATCGCGGTGATCAGCAAACACGATGGTATTTTTATTGTATTATTCATGCATCCCTCCAAGGATGAAAGCGCGTCATTAACGCGTTAATTGTGTGTGAAATTAACGTTTTTCATTATTAGTAGCTGTTAATAAAATTTATAATTCATACCTAACTGGAACGTACGACCATAATCTTCACGTTGATAGAGGATTTCACCACCGGATAAATCATTACCTTTGAAATAACGTAAATCTGCTTCATCGGTTAAGTTAATCGCGTCAAAATACACGCTGAGGCTTTTCGTAAAATCATATTTCACCTTCATATCAAAGGTTAAGATATCATCTTGGTATATATCAGCCCATGACTTACAGGTATGTGGGTCTGATACAGAAGCTGATACTGGACAAGAGCCAACCTCTTCAAGGATATCTGAGCGGTAATTACTAATTAGGCGTAACGAGAAAGTCTCATCTTCCCAACCAACAGCAATGTTACCGGTGATATCTGCTTGGCCTGGTAGCTGCATTTTGTCTTGACGAATAGTGGCGTCGAGTTCGGCTTCACTTTTTACAAAGGTCATATTACTTTGCCAAAATAAGCCATTTTCGAAGAACTGATTGTAACTAAGCTCAATCCCGTAGACTGTGGCTTTATCACCATTGAGGGTGATATCAACCTGATTTAGAGCAAGATCTTGAGGAATTGCAAAATCAGATACTTGGTTTACAGGTAAAGTAAGCGGGAGCTCATCTATGCTCATTTGAATACCGGTGACATCGACGATGAAGTTATCAATATTTTTGTAAAATACTGCAGCTTCCATAAATAACTCTTTTGATGGATACCAGCCAAACGAAGCGTCAAAGTTATCCGAAGTCATTGCCACCAAATTTGGGTTACCTACTTGTAACGCATTGTCTGGCCCTAAAATATAGCCTTGTAAATCAATTGCGCTTTGTCCATCTGGTGAGTTGTAGCATTCATTAGTCGTTGGATCACATAAACTAATATCACTATCAAAACGCGCATAACCACGCGCTTGCTTAAACGAAGGGCGGGTATAACTAGTCCACAGTGATGTACGAACCAACATTTCAGGATTTGGTTCGTAGCGTATATGCATACTTGGGAAAAATTCACTGTAGGTAATGGATGCCTCAGGTAAAGGTACCGAAATATCTAAGGTG
>NZ_JACJFH010000183.1:0-3390 GCF_014164495.1 Pseudoalteromonas sp. SG41-5
CTGGTGGGGGCTTTATTGCCGGGTTAGTCACTGCAATTGCCTTTATTTTGCAGTATATGGCTCATGGTTCAATTTGGATCTCTGAGCGCTTTGATGTGAACTATCGAAAGATCATTGCCTCGGGTATCGCCATTGCAATGTTAACAGGGCTAGGAAGTTGGGCATTTGGACGACCGTTTCTAACCACTTGGTTTGAATATTTTGATGTGCCATTTATCGGCAAAGTAGAACTGGCCAGTGCCATCGTATTTGATTTAGGTGTTTACATGACCGTAGTCGGCGCGACCTTAATGATACTCGCAAGCCTAGGTAAGTTAACCGCAGATACACCTAAGAAAGAGGTAAATATTTAATGGAACTGTTATACGCATCATGCGTTGGTGTACTGGTGACTTGTGGGGTGTACTTGATCCTAAGAGCACGGACTTTTCCGGTAGTATTAGGGTTAACGATGCTGTCATACGCAGTGAACTTATTTTTATTCTCTGCGGGGCGCTTAACTATTAATAAAGCCGTCGTGCTTGGTACTGGCACTGACTATGCCGATCCGCTGCCGCAAGCTTTAGTTTTGACTGCCATTGTAATTGGTTTTGCAATGACCGCCTTTGTCGTGATTTTGGCAATTCGTGGTCGTGCTGATTTAGGCAATGATCATGTAGATGGTCACTTAGGTAAAATTGAACACAAGGAGCACAAATGATCCAGCATTTAGCTTCTTGGCCAATTTTATTACCTATGCTTGCCGGCATTATTTTACTGTTACCTCCCTGTGGGAAAAGTATTCCTATTCGTCGTGTTGCCTCTGTAGTCATGGCATTATTAAACACTTTCGTCAGTGCGCTATTATTATGGCAAGTTTTCCAGTCAGGCATTATTGTGTATGCCATCGGCGGCTGGCAAGCCCCATTTGGGATCGTGCTGGTTGCTGATTTAGTGTCAGTCCTACTGGTGTTACTAACGTCATTTCTAGGTTTGGCTGTTACTGTTTACAGCTGTATGGGAGATGATGAAAAAGGGGGCTTTTTTCATCCTTTAGTACACTTTTTGGTGCTGGGTGTTAACGGTGCGTTTTTAACAGGGGATTTATTCAACCTGTTTGTATTTTTTGAAGTGCTGTTAATTGCTTCCTACTCATTACTAATGCATGACGGTGATAAACACAAAACGCGATCAGCCATTCAATACGTGAGTTTAAACCTGATTGGATCGAGTGTGTTTTTGATTGCACTGGGTATTTTATATGGTGTATTAGGCACCTTGAATATTGCCGATATGGCACAAAAAGTGTCGCAGTTACAGGGCGATGACGTCTACCTTGCAAAAATTGGTGGGTTATTACTGCTGGTTGTTTTTGCGCTAAAAGGCGCATTGTTACCACTGCACTTATGGTTACCCAATACTTACGCTAGTGCAATGCCTGTGGTGGCAGCGTTATTCGCAATTATGACTAAAGTGGGTGTATACGCAATGCTGCGTGTCTATACCGTTATCTTTGGTGATGAAGCAGGGCAACTTGCACACATGGCACAACCTTGGTTGTGGGGCTTGGCCGTTGCAACTATTATAGTTGGCTCCATTGGTGTTGTTGCCGCGCAAGATTTACGCAAGCTCACTGCTAATTTAGTGATTGTATCGGTGGGGACGTTAGTCGCCTTAGTCGCATTACAAAACATTAATGCCACAGCGGCGCTGTTGTATTACTTAGTGCATTCAACCTTAGTGTGCGCGGCCTTATTTTTAGTGGCCGACCTGATTGCTCATCAGCGTGGTAAAGTTGCGGATCGTTTAGCGCCAGGACGCGGCGTAGCGCAACCATACTTATTAGGCACGTGCTTTATTATTGCTGCTTTAGCGGTAGTCGGCATGCCACCACTGTCAGGGTTTGTGGGTAAAATATGGATTTTAAAAACCACCTTAGATAGCGAAAAAGCATTGCTATTTTGGCCTGTTTACTTGCTTGCCAGCTTTGCATTATTGGTCGCATTATCTCGAGCGGGTACTACCTTATTTTGGGAACGAAAACACCAAGACAGTGAACCGACTGGAGGAGTAAAAGCACATCCATTGCAGGTCACAGCAATAATTGCTTTATTAGTTTGTTCGCCTTTGTTAGTGATCTTTGGCGGCGCAGTAAGTGAATATATGATTGCTGCTGCTACGCAATTGCATGATATTACTGGTGGTATTAATACGGTACTTGGAGGGGGCTTATAATGCGTTTAGAATCACGTTTTCGTTGGTTACCAACACCTTTTCGCAGTGCATTATTGTTTGTCGTATGGCTGCTACTTAATAACAGCGTATCGGCAGGTCATATAGTGTTGGCTGTGATATTCGCTATTTTAATTCCTTTAGTCAGTTTTCCATTTCGCGAACCACAACCGCTTATTATTAAGCCCGGTTTAGCGCTAAAGCAGTTAATCATCGTGATGTACGACATTATTACCGCCAATATGCAAGTCGCATTGCTTATTCTTGGGCCAGTTAAAAAACTGCGTCCCGCGTTTGTAAAAGTACCAATAGAGCTCAGTCATGCTATGCCTATAACTATTTTGGCAAGCACAGTATCGCTCACACCGGGCACCGTAAGTGCAGAGGTATATCCGATACCTGAATCTCTCGCTGAGGGTGAGCAACCAACGCAGCGTTATTTGCTTATTCATGTATTAGATTTAGATGACGAACAAGCATTGATCGACACCATTAAACAACGTTACGAAGCACCTCTTAAGGAGATATTTCAATGTTAGAAACGGTCTTTTTAATTGTTTTTGCAATGATTGGTTTATCGTTACTGCTTAACTTATGGCGTTTGGTGGTAGGCCCTTCTGTACCTGACCGCATTTTAGCGCTAGATACTATGTATATTAATACCATAGCGTTAATTATTTTATACGGTATGAGTATGGGCACAGGGTTGTATTTTGAAGCTGCACTGTTAATCGCGATGCTTGGCTTTGTAAGTACAGTAGCGGTATGTAAGTACTTGTTACGTGGCGACATCATCGAATAAAGGGTAATAACATGATCAGTGAATGGATAGTTTCTATATTATTATTAATCGGTGGTGCATTTATATTAATAGGCTCGATAGGCCTTATCAAAATGCCGGACTTTTTTATGCGTCTGCATGGTCCTACAAAAGCTACAACCCTTGGCATGGCTGGAATGTTAATCGCCGCGATGATATTTTTTAGCAACACGCAAGATGGCGTTAGTGTCAAAGAATTATTGATCTCAATTTTCTTATTGATCACCGCACCGATCAGCGGTTACATGCTAATAAAATCAGCAATCCACCATAAACTAAAAGCTAAAGACGGCACCAAAGGTTTGGATAACATCGAAGACGATTAATTTTTTGAAGATTGAAGATTGAAGATTGAAGAT
>NZ_JACJFH010000184.1:0-3311 GCF_014164495.1 Pseudoalteromonas sp. SG41-5
AATGATTGATTTGTAGTTAAACAAAGAAATAAATAGGATTTAGCTCAAGCAGTAAATAGCTGCTTGAGTGGGCAAAAGGATATTCATGTCAATTTCATATAAATTTGCAAAACTAAATGCAAGAGTGATAGAGAACTCGCAAAATTTTAAAAATTATTTTTCAAAAAAGAGGTTTAATAAATTTACAGGTTTAATGGGGTTTCAAATAGTTAAAATATTAGTATTAAAAGATGAAGAAAGAAGGCTTAAAGATTCAAATAGTATTGATAACGAAGGCCGCTATTTAGGTTTTCATCATGCGGGTGATTGGACGCTAGGGTTAACATTAGGGCCTATCTTTTTAGGGGGGTGTAGAAGTATTGTGGTGGCGTTAATTTTACTTATATGTCTTTACACCCAATTCACAGCTACCCCAGAGCCATTACCCGTTTGGTTTATTGTATTCGTCATTTGTTGGAACTTATTCTTTTTAAACTTCGGCCCCATTTTAGCGCGTTATATTCTACCAAAACGCGAAGTATATTTTGACCGCCAAAACCAAACAGTAAGCTTTTCGTGGTCAGTAAACAACGCAGAAAAAAATGAGCATGGCCATTCGACATTTCCGTTTGAGGATATAGAAGCGTTTTATTCTAAAGCCAACCATTCTCAAGGCCATGGTGTAACCCATGCGATGTATATTGCCCATAAAGATTACGAAAACCACCGTGGTGCATTTAGTGAAATACGGGTTAAAGACAATCCACAAAACCCAAACTATTGCAAATACACATGGGAGCGCATCGTGCGCTTTATGGATTTAACCAAACCGCTCGTTGACTCACCTGAAATAGAGCCATTTCGTCATTTAGACCCGGTAACACATGAGTTTGATAAGCAAAATAACCGCCCTGAAAAGTACTGGCGTTTAATGAGCTACAAGCAGATGAAGCAAATAGAAGAAGAGCTTGATGATGATATTTACCGCTTTAACTTTGACGGCGCTATCACCAATCCTAAACGCTGGGCAAATAAAGAAATCACCAAACCCTGGGAAAAGTGGCCAATAGATGAAAGCCTAAACAAACCAGACAACACACCGTATTGGAAACGACTGATGAAAACCCTTGCAATGCAAATTATTGCGGGTGTTTAAAAGTTATTGCTCTTTAACAATCAGAAAAGGAATTCAAACCTAGGCGGTATATGCTGCCTAGGTTTATCGTCACATGGCGACACAATGACCCCACTTTCTCAGATCCAAACCAATATTTTAAATATATCCAAAGCGTATTGTTTTCGCCTAAAGTGACTATTAATGAACCCAGTTTCTTTCAATCCACATCATATTATACAGTAAAAGTTGAATTACCAATGTTTATAGTTGGTAAATCTGAGTTGCTTTTAGATGTAAAATACTCATGGCGGCATCCAACAACATTAAATGTTTATAAAAAAGCAACTTGGGTTGAAGGCACTAAAGAGTATTTAGCTGAATTTGATGAAAATAGCCTGAGCTTAAATGCAGCCACCTATGAGTTTGAAATTGAATCACCTAACATTAGTGTGTTTGATGTTGAAATAACATCAACACTTATTTACAACGAAAGTCTAACGTTACCGATAGATTTTGATGCGTTTGAAAAGCCAATTGAAAATGCCTCACTTGAATTAGCAATTGCATAAGGAAAGTAATGCAAAATAATGACTACCTAGCCGTTGATATCATGCCTAAAAAAACGCGATTTCATCGTTTTTTTTACCCTCATAAAATCAAAGAACGATATAAAAAGTTTAAAGGCTTATGTTATTTGTATAATTGGATAGATACTGACATGCATTTAGTTGAAACCCAACCGCAAAGATATCGGTCTTTTAAGTGTGGCAACGATCCTATAAAAACGCTCTTCTTTGGACCAATGGCAATTGGGTTTACTTTAAGTTTGCTATTTGTCATTTCTTGTGTTGTTGCTACCTACTCGGACGAACCTTATCAATGGTGGGTACCGTTACTTACATTTAGTTGGAATTTATTTTTCTTGAATGTATTACCAGTTACATTTAGGTTTACATCTAAAAAAATAATATATTTTGATAGATTAAAGCAGACAGTGGGTTTTACTTTCAATATACCAGACTGTGAACAGCGTGATGAATTAGGTAATTGCTGCTTTAGTTGGGATGAAATAGTGTGTCGACTTGATATTGCATCTACGCGTCCGGGAGTTGTAAGCTACTTCCCGAGTATTAGCCATATTGATTTAGAAAAGTATCCAAAGACTAAAATGCTAGGTACGGTGGCGGATAATGGAGAAACACCAGCATATTGTTACTTGTATTGGGAAAGTAATGTACGTTTCATGGATTTAACTAAACCTTTACCTGATGTACCTGAATATGAAGAACACCGGCATTTAGACCCACGGACAGCTGAGTTTGATATTCAAAATAATAGACCTGTAGGTTTTTGGCTCGACTTTTCATTTTCGCAACAACAAGAAATTTGGCGAAAATTAAAAGAAGAAGCTTGTGACTTTGATTGGCTGGAGGGAAAGCCTAACGAAGAAATAACCAAACCTTGGCTGCATTTTAAAGGTGAGCCAGAACGTATCGAAAAACTGACATGGAAATATAAAGCAAAGCGTTTAGCACTGCAGTTGTTTATGGGAATACCTTAAAAGATGATTTTATGTCTAGTATTAGGCTAAGTTTATTTTTAATAAAAGGCATTCAAATCTAGACGATATATGCTGCCTAGGTTTATTAAAGCAAAGGAACCTGATGCAAAACAATAATTACTTTGGTGTTGGAATAATGCCAAAGAAAACGAGGTTTAATCGTTTTTTTGAATATCGTAGTATAAAAAGTATATATCACGAATTTAAAGGCCTGTGTTTTTTATATGATTGGCTTGATACGAACAAGTTATATGAAAATCAGCGCGAAAAATACAAGCTTGTCCCTTGTGGTAATAACCCTATAAAAGCCATATTATTCGGTCCAATGGCCATTGGAGCTGTATTAAGCTTAATTACATTAATTAGTATTTTATCACTTCCATTTTATGATGAAGGTGAAAAATTTCAGTGGTGGATACCTCTTGTTACCTTTTGCTGGAACTTATTCTTCTTAAATTTACTACCAATAACTGCTAGGTATATACCTGATAGGGTGATGTATCTTGATAGGCAAAACCAAACGGTCGGATTTACTTTTGATATACCAGGTTGTGAACAACGAGATGACTTAGGTAACTGTTGCTTTAAATGGGAAGAGATTGTTTGCAGGTTAACCTCGAAAATGGGCGCGCCGGGTGTAATGAATTACTTTCC
>NZ_JACJFH010000185.1:0-3275 GCF_014164495.1 Pseudoalteromonas sp. SG41-5
GAGCTATCGCGGGTCGTTTCGGCAACAAGGTCGGGGGTGATTCTTACCCGTTGATTGGCCGGAATAGACAGAGACATACCTTTGATATCGATCATAACCGAGGAGTTCTCAGCAGTGATAATAACATCACCAACCGACAGCTCGTCCCCCAACGATAATGCCCCAATTGAACCATCTTCTAAAACAATCCCAGCTGAGCCTTGAATGTCTATGATCAGTAATTGATTTGCGTCCATTTTGCTGCCTTTAATCAAGAGTTATACCTTTGTATTACTCAAATTTAGGACATCACAGCCAAAAGGATACTGGACTAAAGTACAGGTTTTGAATTTTTAAAATTGTATTAAAAGATTAAAAAACTGGTAGAAATTAATTTTTGTGCTTTATCAAAGTTCTATTTGCACAAATTGATTTCGTTGTCTAAAACTAAATTTAATTGCCCATAAATTTGGATCTAAGAGGACGAAATGGCTAAGAAAACTAACTTTACCGGTACTAGATTTACAACTCTAATTGGTTTGGTTTTAGCTGCAAATGGATTTACCCCCAATCTTTATGCAGAACAAACTTCGATCATGCCTTTAACTTATGTAGCCGACAAAGCGATTGCGAGCAACCCAGAAGTTCAGCAAGCTTGGCATGCTTTTAAAGCATCTGTTTATGGCATTGACGCAGCACAATCTGGGTATTTACCGACCCTAGACGCATCAATCAGTGCCGGCTATGAAAAGCGCAACTACGGCGTAGAAGATGAATACAATCGAAATACGGCAGAGTTAACATTACGACAAATGCTCTATGATGGTTTCCAAACATCTAATACAGTTAAACGCTTTGAGCGAATTCAGCTCATTCGCTATTTTGAAATGCTCTCCCAAGCAGAGCAAACCGCCCTGCAAGCAAGCGTTGCCTACCTTGATGTACAGAAGTTCACCACGTTAGTTGAGCTGGCACAAAAAAATCTTCAAGAGCATGAATCGGTTTATCAGCAAATTGAGCAAAGTGTTGGTGCTGGAGTTGCAAGAGCTGCCGATCTTGAACAGATCAGCGGCCGCCTATCACTTGCACAATCAAATGTAATGACTGAATACGCAAATCTCCATGATGTTAGCGCACGCTACTTACGCATAGTCGGCGAACTTCCTCAGCAAGGCACCGTGGCTGCAAAATTAAATGAAGACAGCATCCCCATTTCGATTAATCAAGCTCTTGATATTGCCTATAAAAACAGCCCAAATTTTTATGCATCGCTCTACAATATTGAAGCGCAGCAAGCAAATGCCCAATCGCAGAAATCCGCCTTTCATCCAAAGGTTGATTTATCCGCCCGATATGGCTCCCAAGATCGCGATGAACTTGGTTTTAATCAAACCCGTACCGAAGCCCGGGTTGGGATTGATGTACGTTACAATCTCTATAACGGGGGCCTCGATAGCGCTAATTTAGAACAAGCTTATCAAGAAGTTAATATTGCAAAATACCAGCGAGATCAATCCTGTATCGAAATTCGTCAAAATCTGCAAGTTGCTTATAACAATGTCAAAGTACTTGAAAGTAAATTACCAGCCCTTGACCAGCATCGCCGCTCATCAGACAAAGTAAAAGTTGCCTATAAAGATCAATTTGATATTGGTCAACGCACGTTATTAGATGTGTTGGATGCAGAAAACGAGTCATTCCAGTCAAACCGTTCCTATACAGCAGCACTTTATGAACGTCAAAGTGCCATATTAGCGATGCTAGCAGAAATGGGAAAACTACTTCCGACACTTAATGTAAGCTCAGACAAATTCCCGAAAATCACTGAATTAACAGATGATACTATTGCCCATAATGCCGAGTTTATCTGCCCTAAATACGATGTTGCAGCAACAATCAATCGGCAAGCATTTTTGCAAAAAAAAGCCCAACAAGATAACGCCTATATGAGCATGACTGCGATGCCCAGTTATCTCAATGCACCGACCTTAAATAGCAGTACATTTAGTGATGATGATAATGACGGTGTTGCCAACGAACAAGATGATTGCCCTTCGACCCCAACCTTGACTGAAGTAGATGAAAAAGGCTGCACTAAATACAACAGTAATACTAGTAACGTCGAGATCGGTATTCCGTTCGTGGCTGATTCAAGTGTTGTGCGCCCTGAGTATTTGCAAGAAATCGCACGCCTCGCTGATTTTTTAAAATCACACCCATCTAAAAATGTTGAAATACAAGGGCATGCTTCACTCGAAGGGCCTGCTCTTTACAATAAAAAACTATCAGAAAAACGAGCATTCTCCGTGGCTGAAATTTTAATTCAGCAATACGGTGTTGCCCCTAAACGGGTTAAGTCACTCGGTTATGGAGTAGATAAACCAAGAATTAATGAGATCTCTGTTCGAGCTAACGCCGCTAACCGCCGTATTGAAGCTGTGATCACAGACACAGAAACTGGCAATAGCTTTGTTGCGGCAAGTTATTAATCTGAACTAGTTAAACAATATAAAGTGATATTGGAAGCTATATGGAAATAGATGATGAAATCGGTCATGGTGGTATTTTAGTCGACTGCTTAGCAATTTTATGCCACTACCATGATCGTGAATTTTCCCGCGAAACCTTGCTAAATGGACTTCCTCTTGAGCAAGGTAATCTTACTCCTTCTGGTTTTTCAAGGGCTGCAAAACGCATTGGTTTTAAAACTAAAGTTGTAAATAAACAACTTATTAAAATCAATACGGCATTATTACCCGCTATTTTACTACTAGAAAATAATCAAGCCTGTGTGATCACTGCACTGGATCTGCAATTACACACCGTAGAAGTTATTTACCCTGAACTCAGCGATTCGGCAGTAACCTTACAAATTACAGATCTGAGCAAAAATGCCACTGATATTGTTATTTATACACGTCCTGAATTCACCTTTGATGCCCGCTCGCCAGTGCTGCAAAAACTATCTAAAGACGGCTGGTTTTGGGGCGTGATAAAAGAATGTCGATCCTTGTATAAAGACGTGATTATTTCAGCCATTGCACTAGGCGTACTTTCAATTGCGATGCCATTATTTGTTATGAACGTGTATGATCGAGTGGTACCAAATCAAGCTGTTGAAACACTATGGGTATTAGCCATTGGCGTATTAATCGCGCTGACCGCCGACTTCATTTTAAGGTTATTACGCAGCTATTTTGTCGACCTCGCACCAAGTCGTATCACCGTAAAAGTCTCCGCAGTTATTTTGGAGCGGTTACTGGGTATGAAGTTAAAAAACCGCCTTACACCGGCGG
>NZ_JACJFH010000186.1:0-3219 GCF_014164495.1 Pseudoalteromonas sp. SG41-5
TAATTGATTTGAAACTTGGTTAATCTGCATGTGAACTCTGTTTTTGGTCATGTTTTTATTGGCGTAACTATTTGATCATTAACAGAGTTCAACTTCAAGTTTTCTTAAGATCCAACCTATGAAATATCCTTAGTACAATTATAGGTTAGATACTAAGAAAATCTTAGCATAATATAATTTATAGCTAAGGTTCAAATAGAAACTCCAATACCTCTAATGAAGTTCTGTCTTTAGATTAATCCGATCAAAGGGAGGAGCGTCCAACTTAATTAACATAGTCTAAGAAAGCAGGTTGATGCAATTGAGCTACTCGATTATCCTCTTCTGCAAGGCTGGGTCTGTGATTGTGCAAATATCAGTCCTTCCCATCATGCGATAGCGATTTTTGGCTATCCATCTGTAAAGTTTATTTTGCATCGAAATAGGTAATATCCTCAAAACTGTCAATAAACTCCCTAACCCGCCAAGCCGCTCACCCACTTTGATAATCGCTTCCATTGAATAGTAGGGTTTACCATTTTCTAGATATAACCAACTTTCAGGATTATCAGGAGATAGTCCGTAGTGGCGTAAAACACTACTTCCAAGTAGGCTACCAACTGGGCAAATCAGAAACTCCTCATCTTTGTCAAGTTTGGCAATCAGGCGGGCGCCTTTAGAGCATGCACCACAGGTCCCATCAACAAAAACTATGCAGCCAGAATCTTTAAATTTAGGCACTTCAGGTGACTCCCTGTGAGACCAAGCTTTCAATTTAGTCATGTTATTAAGCTTATTGCAGATGTTATGACTGCGGGGCTAATAAACAATATAAGTACAGACATCATATACAGACTGAATAGGTGGATATTCAGGAAAATCATAAAGCTCAAATGCATTAACATCGCTCCGCCGACAAACCAAGGACTCAACTCTGTGATCCATAGACCAGGTGCCAGTAATAGCTCAAAGATAAGAACTCCCCAGGTCATTATCTGAACCAAAGATTTCTTGAGTAAAAAGTTAGGAAACTTAAACAGTCGATACATATCATTGGACACAGCGTAATAAATAGCTGTACCTTCTCGCCAAGTTTTACCTTTCAATTTCCAATACATGGTATTGAAGTATATAAAACACAGCTGGATCTGCATCAATCTTTGTGCCCAAGGAGCCTGCTCGGCAGGAGAGTTATTTAAGTTTTCGGGTAGATTAAATAGCAGAGCATCGAGTGACAGCGTATTTCCGCATGGTGTAAAAATAAGCAAGAAACACATCACTTTTGCCACAGCATCGCCTCCATTCGTTAAATGATCGGTACGACTTACAATTGAACGCGTGGTAATATATGCGAGTACGGCACTCAGCGGTGTTAAAAAACCTATAATCAACATGATGATGGCAGTGAGGTGAACAGCCATAATGAGCTGTGCAGACCTCATTGTTCCCGGTAAATACAAGAACAAAGACATTGATACGCCACCTGCTCGTTTAACATATCTATTATATTCAGTCAGGCCTGCTGGCCCCAAATAAAGCTCTGCTCGGTTTTGCAAATATATGGCATCAGTCAATAACACGCAGCCAAAAATAATGCGAAATACCGCGATCGGATAAACAGAGATTGGAGCAAAGAAAAAATTGTTCCACGCTTCAAGTAAAGTTTCAATAGGCATGTTTAGTCCTCACCAAGGTATGGATGAAAAGTAAATATTAGCTCTTTTTTAGCCTCCAAAATTTCACTCTGCGCTTCAATTGGAGGTGTGTCGCGAACGATGCGGAAAAGCTCTATTTTGGTCCGTTTGACCCTGCTTTTGTAAGTGCGTTGTATATATTCAATAAAATCGCGTTTTATTTGTTTGTCAGCCTTGTTTGCAGTGACTTGAAAATAAAACTTCAAAACTTTTTTATACTTTAGTTTTTCCCAAATTTTTAGTTCGTTATAAGGGATTGGTTCCCAGTTCGATTTTGAACCGTCTTCGTGGGTGAAAACTACCATTGGCCACATGTCTCTCATGGGGGGGTCTGGTGTAAACATAGTCCACTCAACATTTAAGCCTATCCAAGCGAATGGCCGGTACACTTTAGGGATGAAATAACGTCGTATGGCATTGTGTCGTTCACAATCCCAGAAAAAAAACCAAAACAAAATTACTATAATAAACAGGTTAGTTAACCCATGTATAAATAGTTCAATGTAGTATGCCACTAGTAAACCTCAGTTGTTTTTAAGAATGAATGATCAGATAGAGTCAGTTGCTGCAATGTGGTAGAGAACTTTACGAGCTCTGAGGGAAAAGGCCCTCCGACTTGTCTAAATAGAGTTCCTTTAACATTCTTCAGGAGTGCTTCTTTCCACGGGGAGTAAGCGACGTATAACTGACCACCTCGACTATAGATAGCGATGCGACCAACTTGATTATTGCTATATACACCCACTAACGCGTCATAGTTTTTGCCAGAATGGCGCTCAAAGGCGGTGTGTGTACTTTGGCAAAACTGATGAGGCCCAGCGTTAATCCAAGTAGTGCCACCGGACGTTTGGATAGACCAAGGGTATTTTGCCAATCTACCATTTTCTGTAATTAACCCTCGCTGACCTTTAGCGATAACTCGAGACAAAACGTCAGTGCCAACAGCCGCTTTTAACTCGCCTTCTTTTAGTACAATTTTTAATGTGGTACCTTGGTGATCGAAATACTCACCTACTAAAGCGTTTTTATCTGCAGGGGAGTGACTTAGCTTTACGTCTGTATTTCGTGTTAAGTAATGACTGGCAAATTCATTTATTATGTGAAACAGTTCATCTCCAGCTGAGGCTCTATTGACTATAGCGACCAATGCAAAGCCTTTTTCTGGCACCATATAAATTACACAGCTATGGCCTAAGTGTTCAGCTGCTTCAAATACTAAATTTCCCAGCTTTGAGCTAGCAAACAGTAACCCCATACCCCGAGAAATGCCATTGTCAATAGAGTTGTGGCTAGTAAACAGTAAATTGAGACTGATTTCAGTTAATAACTTTGTTCCATTGCATCTTCCACCTGTAATTAAGCATTGAAGTAGCTGCATGATGTCACGCGTATTAGAATGCATATCTGACGATGACGGCGGGAAGCAATACCGGCGATAACAACTGACAGCATCACTTCTAATAATGAAAAGCCACTTTGTTTAATCATTATGCACACGCCACTGATTTTTCAGCTAACCAATTTTGGCCACTTTTTAAAATGCACA
>NZ_JACJFH010000187.1:0-3213 GCF_014164495.1 Pseudoalteromonas sp. SG41-5
TACGCGTCCGTGCACGATCTTTGGCTTCTTTTTTCGCTTGAATACGTTTTGCGTCACTAAAACTTAACTCACATGGTTCACCCGGTTTATGATCTTCAGGAATAACGCGGTCACGTGGTGGTAGTTCATATTGAACATCATCGGGTTTAGGTAGATTTTTTAATCTATAAAGATAAAAGTTTTCAACTTTATCTTGTGCCCACTGGGTTTTACGCAAAAATTTAACTGCAGATTTAATGTCAGGGTTGTTTTTAAAACAATTTAGCAGTAGATAAGCATGTAAAAGCTCCCACCCATATTGATCAACTAACTCTGATACAACTTGCTCAAGTTTAACGCCTTGTAGCGGGTTATTGCCGAATAAATCTTCATTACTCATATTTTACACTCTTTTTCTAAAATCTAATCTCAGAATTATAATTTTTATCACGATAATTTGATACAAGAATATCAAGTCAGTTTGCTTGTGTAATTTACATTTGTTTAGTTTATCGGTAATATTAGTGTGCTTTAATAAGTATTGGCATGACGCCACAACATTGGATGATAGATTTAAGGAATAATATACATGGGTCTTTTTAATAAAATTAAAACACAAGCTACCACTATTGGTTCAAATATCAGCGAATCAACGTCTAAACTAAGCTCTGATATGAGCACCTCAATGAAAGAGAACTCAAAGTTATCGGCGATCCGCTCTGAGATCACTTCAATAGAAGGGCAGCTAAATATTGGTTATCAAGATATTGGTAAAAAATACGTAGAAAATTTACTAGAAAACCAAGGACAAAATATCGAAAGTGCTTTGCAAGAAGCATTAAACCGTGTTGAACCGTTACTTGAGAAAAAAATTGAGCTTGAAGATGAAGCTATTGAAATTGAGAAAAAGCTAAAAGATCAAATCATCATTCAAGAAAAAGCAATTTTTCAAAAAGAATACGATCAAGAAAAAGAGAAGCTTGAAAAAGCCGTTAAACTTGATGTGATCTCTGTAGCAGAAAAAGAACAGAAATTAGCTAAAGCACGATTAAAACTTGATAATTTCGACACTATTCGTAAAGTTAAAAAACAGTATGAAATGAGTTTAATTTCAAAAGACGAATTAAACGAAAAGCTTGCTGCTTTAGGCATGTAATGACGAAAAAATTAAAGCTTCTTTTACAAGAAGCTTTAATATACCAATTGAGTTAAATATTTAACCATTCTAGCGGGCTAAATGAAGCGCTAAATACGTCAGTAATTTTTCAAGTAGAACAACGGCATGTCAAAATTCCTGTCTTGTTATCACTGTATTTCTCCGTCGCTATAAATACTTAGTAACTTAACACGATTGGTATAACTTATTTTTACTGTTGGCAATTTACTACTACACGGCCTCGGATATTTCCGGCCATCAGCTCATCAGCCGCGTTAATAACCTGCTCTAAATTAATTTCAGTCGATATTTTATCTAAGTAGCTCTGCTCAACAAGCTCACCTAGACGTTGCCATGCTTGGATGCGGTCGACCTTTGGACGCATTACACTGTCTATGCCGATTAATGAAATACCACGCAAAATAAACGGCGCAACGGATGCAGGAAAATCCATGCCTTGTGCTAAACCGCAAGCAGTAACTACACCGCCATACTTTAAAGAAGCACAAATATTAGCAAGGGTATGACTGCCAACCGAATCAATGGCTGCAGCAAAACGTTCTTTTGCTAATGGCTTACCTGGATTTGATA
The DNA here is from genome assembly GCF_014164495.1 of Pseudoalteromonas sp. SG41-5. Classification (NCBI taxonomy): domain Bacteria; kingdom Pseudomonadati; phylum Pseudomonadota; class Gammaproteobacteria; order Alteromonadales; family Pseudoalteromonadaceae; genus Pseudoalteromonas; species Pseudoalteromonas sp. SG41-5. The sequence goes on from NZ_JACJFH010000187.1 coordinate 1,727, forward strand.
GCTCATTTCGGTCGATCACTTCAGAGGCGCCAAGTTGTTTTAAATGTTTGCTTTGATCTACACGACCTGTTGCTGCAACTACGGTAAAACCTAGTAGATTAAGTAAATAGACGGCAAAACTACCTACACCACCGTTTGCACCCGTAACTAAAATATCACCAGATTCGGGAGTGATGCCTTGCTTTTCAAGCGCAATAATACTGAGCATCGCGGTGTAACCGGCAGTACCAATTTGCATGGCCTGTTTAGGTGTTAACGACGTTGGGAGTGGGAGCAACCAATTGCCATTAACAGCGGCTTGTTGAGCCAGACCCCCCCAGTATTTTTCGCCAACACCAAAGCCATTTAGTAATACCAACTGATCAATAGCGAACTCGCTAGAATCACTGGCTGTTACTTTACCCACTAAATCAATACCCGGCACCATAGGAAATGAGCGCACCACGGGGCCTTTTCCTGTAATAGCTAGACCATCTTTATAATTTAGGGTGCTGTAAAGAACATCTAGTTTGACAGGGAGATTGGGTAATTCGCTATTATTTAGTGTTTGTACTGACGCGGTATACTTATCGTCAGTATTATTTATAACAATGGCTTTAAATTGATTGTTCATCTGGACTCCATTTAGACCGATCGTCTTTTAATTGTTATGAATAAAGAGCAATTACTTAAGCCGTTACCTAAGCAATGCACGTAAAAACATTTCAGTATATAAAATAAGTGGCTGAGTATTTTTAGTTAGCTTGGCACGCATTACAGCACCTTCCCAGCCAATCCAAAAAAATTCACTCATTTGTGTGGTATTCACGTTGGCTGCAATAACACGCTCCTGCTGAGCTTGTGCCAAGCAAACTTGCACATGTTGTTGCCAAATCTCGTAGCTGGTTAATAGTTTATTTTTAAAGTCATCGCTGAGGTGGTTTAGTTCCTGATTTAAATTACCGACTAGACAACCGCGACTAAAATCGTACTTTTGCATACCCCGTGCTGCACTTTGGGTGAAATTGATTAGTCGCTCTAAAGGAGGGATATCGCTTGCCCCTAGATAGCGAATAAGTTTAGCAACAAAGTAATCGTTATAAGCGTCTATAACAGCTAAGCCGTAGGCATCTTTATTATTAAAGTAGTGGTAAAAAGAACCTTTTGGAACACCTACTTTTTTTAAAATAGTATCAAGTCCTGTGGCACTGAAGCCAAACTCGGTTAGTGTTTCTACCCCCGTAGCAATAAGTAACGCTTTGGTGTCGGCATTACTGCGGGCAACTTTTGGTGGGCGACCACGTCGTGGTGGATTTTGACTGTTTTTTAGCATAAACACATATTAGACCGATCGTATTAATATACCCAAACCACCTCAGGATGCGAGTTTCAGTTGGAATTAAAAGCGATTTAGGCAAGGCATTGATTGCAAGTAATAGTGGTTCTATTGTTAAAATCAATAACGCAGTATAAATCGCTTTTAAACCAACCCGTTGGGCGTTTCACAG
>NZ_JACJFH010000188.1:0-3108 GCF_014164495.1 Pseudoalteromonas sp. SG41-5
GCTCGAAGCTCGAATGTGGCCTCTTAGTTAAATGGATATAACGGCCCCCTCCTAAGGGGCAGTTACAGGTTCGATTCCTGTAGGGGCTACCAATAAAATCAATGAGTTACATGGTTTTTTCTTCCACTTATTTTTTATAGCACATTTATAGCATCGTAAATTGAAATATAAAAAATTTAGCGCTGTCCTTTTATTAAAGTACCCAAATTACATCCAGTTTGCTTTCGCCATGAGCGGACCTTCAAGCGTAACTCGTTTCTGCCCCGAAACAAGCTAACGCAATTACTCTAAAGATCGGCTTTGAACGACAAGCAGACACTAGTAGATAGTAAACTCACAGGGTATGCTACCTTGCAAAGTCTTGCTGATAAATGATACCTACAGGTAAATATGCGAAATTTTCTTGTCTTATTAATTACGATTCTTGCTTGTAAGTCATTCACAGCTACAAATAAGGAACCTAGGGGTATAAAATGGCACGTAGAATGCTAATTTGATGTAGGTTATCATCACCTGAACACCTCCGCTTTAATTGTTTTTTGGCGAATTTATTGTGTGCTTAAATATTCAGTTAATGTTTGGTTATAGATAAATACTTAGGTACAACCAATTATGCTTGACGCTTTCCTAGAGCAGTTACAAAAAAATGACTTTACTCGACACGAAGTAGAACAGCTAAAGCAATCTGCAAAGCTTTGTTCTTTGCCTAGTCGGCATATTTTTTTCCATCAAGGGGAAGTTGCAAAAGAGATTTTCTTTCTATTAGAAGGAATATGTCACGCTGTTTATTTTACTGACAAGGGCAAAGAGTTTAGCAAACAGTTTTATTGGGAAAATGACTGGATCATTGGTTTTGAAAGCCTAGTTAACCAAACGCCATCACCATACCAACTTGAATCACTTACCTCTTGCTCGATTATGTCTCTCCCTATCGAAACATTAAGAACATGGCGTAAGAATAAATATAGTATTTATCTCAAGCTATTGGAAATACAACTGATGTATAAAGAAAACAAAGAACGTTTTATGTTGCTTTATACTCCAGAAGAACGCTATCAACAGTTCTGTAACAGTTATCCTAACTTGTTAGAGCGCCTCACCGATTATCAAATTGCAGCTTATCTTGGCATTACACCGATCAGCCTGAGTCGTATCAAAAAACGCAATCCAACTTAACAATTGTTAATGTCTAGACTTATTCACCTTGCTACATTTCGGATATCAATATGTGTAAGGCTGAATTAAAATGATTACTTGGCAACTCCATCCGTTTCCCCAATTAACAACAATGCAACTATATCAACTGCTAAAACTCAGAGTTGACGTGTTTGTTGTCGAGCAAGAATGTCCCTATCCTGAGTTGGATGGTAAAGATCACCAAGAAGGTGTTTACCACTTACTGGGTTATCAAGGTGGCAAGTTAATGGCCTGCGCACGCTTAATGTCAAAGGGGGTTAGTTATCCATCCGTCAGTATTGGTCGTGTTGCTATTTCAAAAAATTCTCGTGGAGGGGGCATAGGGCATCAACTGGTACAAGAGGCTCTATGTGCATGTGACAAGTTGTGGCCCAGAGAGTCAATCGAAATTGGCGCTCAAGAACACCTATCAGAATTCTACCAAAACCATGGATTTATGCCGACTTCTGTAATGTATTTGGAGGATGACATCCCACATATCGATATGAAGTTGGAAAAATAACAGTGTCTTTTCCTGTGGTAAACCTCGCGATTATCTTTCTCATATTAGGTAATCTTGCTGCTTCACTATCTGATGTCGCAGTTAAGTTACTTAATGGGGAGGTATCAGCCTTTCAATACATTTTTATACGGCAATTATTTTCTACTTTAGTTATTTATCCTTTATGGTTAAAGCAGTCCAAGCAAAAGCGAAAACTGTATAGCGCTAAACTCAATCTATTTAGGGCACATCTAATTATAATAGGCAGTGGTTGCATGGTAATTGCAATCACTCACTTAACTTTAGCTACGGCTAATGCGATTTTTCATGCTGCGCCACTAATGATGCTTCCATTATCGATTTTACTTCTCCAAGAGAAACTAACGATTAAGAGCAGTGTATTATCTCTTATAGGGTTTTCAGGAGTGATTGTGGTTTTAAGACCATCAGAATTTGAATTGGCGGTAGTCTTCGCCCTTGTTACTACATTTACAATTGCCTTGTTCAACCTTACCGCGAAAAAATTACCAACGGAGCAAACTGTTGTCAGCACGCTTTTTTGGACATCATTACTTTCACTACCGATCTCTGGCTGCCTAGCTATATTCCATTGGGTGCCTCTTTCGACCACGAATCTGCTGTTCATTTTGGCAAGTGCAACTTTGGTTCTTACTTACAACGGATTAGCTGTTGCTTCGTATCAACGAGCACCTGCTAATTCTATTGCCCTAGCAGAGAACTCAGGACTGGTATTTGTCACCTTATTTGGTGTTACTTTATTCAATTAAGTGCCAGACTTTTTTACCATATTAGGGATATTGATGATCATACTACCTTTATTACCTTGGAAAATGTTGTTACAAGTAAATCGGTTGAATCAACCGTCCGAATAAACCCAAAAGGCATAGGCGAAAGTGAATTAGAAAATATATTGATGACATCTACCATGAATATAAACCCAACCAATGAAGAGCTGGTAATTGCTCGTGAATGTGTAGAGCGTATTTGACCGTAAGCCTTGCAGCCAATAAAAAGCCCGAGCGTTTAAACTCGGGCTTTTTATTGGCTGCGGTTTATTGAATTTGAAGTTATCGACTAAGCATGCTCAAACATCAGGAAAAGATAAACCACAAACAGAACCAAATGCGTTGCGCCATGCAATACATTGGTTCGGCCACTACTGAATGTTACCTTGCACACCATTAAAGTGGTGACAAGTAATACCAAATCAGAAGAGGATAGACCAAGACGAACCTCTTGATCCATCATCGCGCCGATGAATAGAACGGCTGGCACAGTAAGCGCGTGATCCGCACCACCAGTTTTGGACACCTAATTAAGTGAGTACAATCACTAATGAGGTGAACCATGACAAACAAGAAAAAACGTATTCTCCATTCTGCTGAATTTAAAGCAGAAGCACTGAAACT
>NZ_JACJFH010000189.1:0-3052 GCF_014164495.1 Pseudoalteromonas sp. SG41-5
ATTATATTCAGTTTTACAATTACAAACGTAGGCATTCTACGCTTAATTATATGACGCCACATCAGAAATATAATGAATTAAAAAATGCCGCTTAGAATCTCTACAGAATTTGTTGACCATTACACCCTAAATGCAACAGATCACGAGCTTGCAATCTTAAAAGGTGAAGTGAGACTTTCTAATGATATAGATTGCGAAGAAAATTTCATCGCTTTGTGCAAGGAGTGTCATAAAATATACGACACTAAAAAAACAGTTCAAGAATATAGGCAGCTTGTCGAAATCAAGAAAGAAATAAACAAGATTAAAGAGTTGTCCAAATTGTGGGATAGACAAACCTTACATAAAGATATTTTAATTGTTGCAGAAAAAATAGGCTCGATGGATGAACGCTCTTTGGATAATACTAAGCTCTCTTATGACGCTCTGAAAGTATCTGATAAAAAAGATGATACATTTGGAATTCTTAATGAGATAAAAGTAATTCAATTCATATTGATTTTTTTCGTACCCATAAAAGAAGCTCTTAAAGATCTCGAAAAGCAAGAAAAGGCAAAATCTACATTTATTTGTTCTCAAGTTAAAAGTTACTACGCAGTTCTGCTAATGCAAGATTTTCGTCAAGACCAAATTTTTGAGAAAATGACCGAATGGTTTATGACTAATACAGGGATCGATGACAGGTCTAAATCTGAGGTTCTAGTGTCCTACTTCATACAAAATTGTGAGATTTTTTCTGAATGCTAGTTCCAAATAAAACTATTTCCCTTAACGAGAGCTGTCTTTATCGGTCAGCGTTGCTTCTTTCAAAGTTAAAAGATGGAATATCAGTTATAGAACTTTACCAAGCTGAGAAACGAATGTTTTTGGATCTTTCTGACTTCATTGATGTTTTAGACTTATTGTTTGTTTTAGGTAAAGTCGTGTTAGATGAGGATAATGGGGTAATAAAATATGCTTAAATCCATGAGCTGCGAAAAATTAATAAAGACCCCTATAACCTTTGATAAAGGTCTTAATGCAGTGGTTGGTGCTGATGATGCACACAATTCTATAGGGAAATCATCGGTTTTAATGTTAATCGATTTTGCTTTTGGAGGGAGTGATTTTCCAGAAAAATGTGATGATGTTATACGCCATGTTGGTGATTTTAAAGTAGGTGTGACCTTTGAGTTTGATAAGTTATATTCATTTATAAGGGACACAAAGAATCCAGATCAAGTGTATCGAGTTGAAGAGCAGGAATATGTTACATCCAAGGAATTCAACTTATTTCTCAAGAATAAATACTTTCCAGAAATGGAAAGCCTTTCCTTCAGGGAGTGCGTAAGCGGTTTTTTTCGTATATATCAAAAAGATAATTACAATGATAAGCGACCGTTAGAAATTGTAAGTAAAGAAAATTGGGTGGCAATCAGGAAGCGTATACTTAAGATTTTTGGGAAGTATTGGACAATTGAAGCTCTTGAAAAACAGAAGGATGCTGAGACAAAACTAAAAAATGATATAGCTGGAACTTTTAACTCAGGCGCCATCAAGAAGGTTACAAAAGCACAAGTTAAAAAGAATGATTTAGAGCTGGTTGGAGTTCAGGCGGAGCTTGAAGAAATAAAAAGTTCATTGAAAGCTAACGTTACTGATATTAAGTCGATTATAAATAAAAGAAATCTTACTCTTAAAAATGAAAAAGACAGGTTGGTCGCACTGCAACACGAGCTAAAGACTAAACTACTAAGGGTTGAATCTAATTTGTCTGGGAATAAAGTAATAAATAGTCAGAGTTTTAATTCTGTTGTTGATTTTTTTCCTGAAATTGACAAGGAAAGATTAGCTAAGGTTGATGGTTTTCATAGTGGCATCACCAAAATCATGCGAAAGCAATTGCAAGAAGAGAAGCTAACAATTCAAGAAAATATAGAAACCTCTATAAGTGATATAAAAAGAATTGATAGCGAACTTTTGGAAATTGTAGACTCTAAAGAGGAATCTGTTTACCTTCTAGAAAGATTGATGGAGCTTGATCGATATGAGAATGAACTTAAGCTTCAAAACGATTTTTGGCGAAAAAGTGATGGAGCCAAAACAAAATTAAAAAACATAAAGGATGACATAACTAGTTCTTTATATGACTCTGTTGCTGTTTTAGAGGGATTGATAAATGAGAGCATGCAATCATTTATTGAGAAAATATATATTGAAAACCCGATCCCCCCAAAAATCAAATTAGGTGAAACGGATTATAAATTTGATCACGGGGATGATAGAGGAACAGGTAAGGGGTTTGCTAATATGATTTGTCTTGATTTAACCTTCTTAGCGGAAACCAAACTTCCTTGCTTAATTCATGATAGCTTGTTATTTAAAAACATGGATGTGCCTTCAGTTGAAAGATTGATCGATACATATAGTGAGTCAAAAAAGCAGATTTTCATATCCATTGATGAGAAGTCGAAGTATAAAAAGGATACGCAGGTTAAAATTGACAAGGCTATGTTTTTAAAGCTTGATGAAGATAATGTGGCTTTTAAATTGAAATGGAAAGAAAACAACTAAATAGTATTTATTCACATAACAAGCCACCCCACTCGGAAATTTTACTCGCTTCGCTCCCAAAATTCCGGTGAGTGGAGCGTTATGTTTACCGAGAGTTATGACTGAATCCGAAGCTATTGATAAATTTAAAAGGTTTTGCAGGCAAGAGTTTAAGGATCTTGCAAACCAACTCAATTTAAAAGAAGTCATCTCACCTAAACGAAAGTATGAAAACCCATACAAAATATCGTTTAAAAACAGGAAATTTTTCATTCAATTTGAAAGTATTAGTTACGGTTTTTGTTTAGGGACTACTTTTGGTAAATCTTCAAGAATAAACTCGTTTAGTGTCAACAACGCTATTTGTTTAATCAAAGGTAGAGCTGAGGCTGATAGTAAGCGTCTAGCAAAGTGCACCTGCCAGTAACTCGTCAAACCGATTAAACTATTTCTGAATTTCAATTAGGAGATAGCCATGAGAAAAATGCGTAGCCTTGAGCAGTGGCGCAACATTATCGAA
>NZ_JACJFH010000018.1:0-61198 GCF_014164495.1 Pseudoalteromonas sp. SG41-5
CTTTCGTTTACTTTCAATTCAATTTTTTTACATTTATCTTTAAACATTAAAAAACGCAATTAAGCCACTGTAAATAAAGACTTTAAAATAAAAAATAAAAACAACACCCTTAAAAATGAAAGCAAACGAAAGATTTTTATCTTGCATTGACATTTTGTTGTGTGTACAAATAAAAGCCTGCGAAAACAAATTTACAAATAATAAACAATAAGGGCAATGTTATGGGCGATCTCAACCGTAGACGATTTTTACAATCAATGGCCGCAATTGCAGCAACCAGCGCGGCTTTGGGTTGTGCTTCTACCACCAATTCCAAATCAATATTAAGAACCGCACAACAAGGACGTTCAACCCTTGGCTTAACTGTGCCAAAAATGGACGTAGTAAGGGTTGGTTTTATTGGCGTGGGTGAACGTGGTGTTGGTGCTGTTAAGCATTTTTGTCATCTCGATGGCGTTGAAATTAAAGCAATTTGTGATACCCATCAGGCCGTTGTAGACAGGGCCGTGAAGATTGTTGTTGATAAAGGTTTAAAAAAACCAGACACCTATGGCAAAAACGATCACGATTACCGCCGTATGCTAGAACGCCAAGATATTGATATTGTTATCATTTCAACACCATGGCAGTGGCATACGCCGATGGCTGTCGATACCATGGAAAGCGGCAAGCATGCTTTTGTTGAAGTACCAGCAGCAGTGACTGTAGAAGAGGCATGGCAACTAGTAAACACCTCTGAGCGAACTCAGAAAAACTGCATGATGTTGGAAAATGTTTGCTACGGACGCGACGAATTAATGGTTCTTAATATGGTTCGCCAAGGCGTTTTTGGTGAATTGTTGCATGGTGAAGCAGCATATATCCATGAGCTACGCTGGCAAATGAAAGAAATTGACCATAAAACAGGTTCTTGGCGTACACCATGGCATGCAGCGGTTAATGGTAATTTATACCCAACTCATGGCTTAGGCCCTGTTTCACAATACATGAATATCAATCGTGGCGATCGTTTTGACTATATAAGCTCGATGAGCTCGCCATCATTAGGCCGTGCAGCCTACGCTAAAAAAGAATTCCCCACAGATCACAGCCGCAACAAACTTAACTATATTGCGGGTGATATGAATACCAGCATTATTAAAACGGTTAAAGGTCGCAGCATTATGGTGCAACACGATACCACCACCCCACGTCCTTATTCTCGTCATAACTTAATTCAAGGCACTAACGGTGTGTTTGCTGGCTTTCCAAATAGGATCGCACTTGAGCAAGGTGGCAGTAAAAGCTATCACGAGTGGGATTATGACATGGCTGATTGGTATAACAAATACGATCATCCGCTCTGGCAAAAAATGGGCGCTGAGGCTGAACGCAACGGCGGCCATGGTGGCATGGACTTCTTGATGTTTTGGCGGATTATTTTTTGCCTACGCAATGGCGAACCACTTGATCAAGATGTGTATGACGCAGCCGCATGGTCAGCTGTTTTCCCGCTATCTGTTGATTCTGTAGCCGATAGAAGTAACAGCAAAGACTTCCCAGATTTCACCCGTGGTCTTTGGCAGCAAGCAAAACCACTTGGCATTATTTCGTAATTAACCTCACGCGTGTTGGAGAAAAATACACTCAACACGCGTGGCAATAACTCAATAAAAAAACAACCATCAACAAGTAAAATACAGGTAACTATTATGAAAGCACAACTAAAACTGTCCACACTGTTTTTGTCTATGAGCGCCATCTTCAGTGGCACCTCGCTGGCAGCTGATGAAGACAAAAAAAAAGAAAAAGAAGTCGAAGTAATTGAAGTTAGAGGTGTTCGCTCGAGTATTAAAGAATCCCTGTATTTAAAACAACAAGCTGTGGGGGTTATGGATGCTATCGTTGCTGAAGATATCGGTAAGTTTCCCGACCAAAACATTGCCGAGGCATTGCAACGGATGACGGGGATTGCAATTACGCGTAACGGCGGCGAGGGCCAAAATGTTACCGTGCGAGGTTTAGGTGGTGACTACAACGTTACCACCGTTAATGGCCGACGCATGGCATCAGAGCATTCTAGCCGTAACTTTAATTTTGATTTAATCGCCCCCGAAATAGTCCAATCCCTCGAAGTATACAAATCCCCACAAAGTAAAACACAAGAAGGCGGCATTGGCTCAGTTATCAATATCAAAACCCGCAAACCTTTGGATTTAGATGGTTTCACTTTATCAGGCAGTGCCAAAGGCATTTATGAAGAACGTACTGGCGACACCAATCCACAAGCTTCGTTTTTAATTAGTGATACCTTTTTTGATAATACCTTTGGAGCGCTGTTTACAGCGGTATATTCTGAACGTACACAGCGTGAAGACTCTTATGAAGGTGAAGGTTTTTATGATCCAGACGAGAATGTTGATGTACGTATCCCAATCGATAGTAACGGTAACGGCAAGCTTGAAGATAATGAGCAATCATACCCATCGATTATTCCAGGCTACGTACGTTATTCAAATTGGCAGGATACGCGTGAGCGACTGGGTGCAAGCTTAGCGCTGCAATGGCGCCCGTCAGATAGTATAGATGTTAACTTTGACAGCATGTACTCACAATACGAAACCAATGGTGAGCAATATCAAATTTCATTTGTAACCTATGATGAATCTTGGACACCGGGGATCCCCGCTATCGGTGAAGTAAAGTTCAATGAAGATGGTAACGCTAATTATGTAGAACTAGTTGATGGCGCAATGGCTGAGCTGTTAAATGTGTCTGTGCCACGTAATACAGATACTTGGCAATGGGGTTTTAATACGGTTTGGTATGCCACAGAGAGCTTAACGGTTGATTTAGATATTTCACAGTCACAAGCTAAAAATGTCAGCAATGGTAACAATCGTTTTATTGTTGCACGTGGTTTTGTTGATGGTATCACTATCGACCAAACCGGTAGTAATATGCTGCCAGATGTGACCATGACCCCAGCACTGAGTGCAGAACAACCTTTTGGTGCGCATTACAGCTACAATTCAGGCACCGATGTGAAAGACCAAATAGAAGAGGTGCGCTTAGCAGCAACCTATATTCCCTCTTTTGAACTAGTGAAAGATATTCAATTTGGCGTTCATTACGGCAAACAAACCAAAGAACGCAGTGTTTATAAATCAAAAAATGCATCAATGTTCAGTAATGGTGGCGCTTATTTTAAAAACTCAGAATACGACAGTTTTGACGACTCAAGTGTTGAAGAGCTAGGCGGCTTAAACCTATTTCGTTTACCAGCAGATGTACTCGTGCCAGCTAACTTTGATAACTTCTTAGATGGTGAGCCTGGTAAACATCCGGATCCATGGGCAAGCTTTAATTACGACAAACTGTATGCTTTTTATGAATCAATTAATCCACAAGCGGCGCAAGATAAAATTGTCGCAAAGAACAGCCCAAAGGATTCATTCGCCCTTACTGAGCAGACCTTAGCGGCTTTTGTTGAAGCAAATCTACAAGGCGATATTGCTAAACTGCCTTTTGCACTAAACATGGGCGTCCGTGTAATACAAACCGATGTCACATCAGATGGTTACATCTTTGATGTTGATAATGTTCGTTACAATATAACCGAAAAAGATGGCGCATTAAGCTATCGCGTTGAGGGTGAAATTGAAGATTATTACACCCGCTCCACCACTGAAGAAAGCTACACCGACGTACTACCGAGCTTAAACTTTAAATTGCATCTACGTGATGACTTACTCTATCGTTTTAGTGCGGCTAAAGTAATCACACGGCCAAACTTAGATTATCTATCGCCTTATAGCTACTTAGATTTTAATAATGCCGAATACCATGCCTCAAACCCGGGTATTAAGCCACTAAGAGCCAATCAAATAGATACGACGATTGAATGGTATTTCTCTGACTATGGTGCACTAACCTTTGCAGCCTACTATAAAGACATCGAATCAGTGATTGCCCGCGGCCGAGTAGGCACTGCGCAAGTGGGTAATTATTTTAAAGATGGAGTGGCTGTAGAAGGCCCAGTTTTTACAAAAATCTCACCTACATCGGAAAAAGGCGCAACAATTTTAGGCTTTGAAACAGCTTATCAGCAGTCTTTTGACGAAATACTTCCAGCACCATTCGATGGCCTGGGTGTACAAATAAACTATACTTTCACAGACAGCAGCTATGACGACGAAGAGCTAAATGATCTGCCATTTGTGGGGATGTCTGAGCACTCGTATAACGCGGTTATTTATTATGAAAAAGGTGATTATCAAACCCGTATTGCTTATAACTGGCGCGACGACTACTTAGTCTATCCTGATGCATGGGGCGGACCAGAATGGGCGGCAGACTACGGCCAATACGATTTCAGTGCCAGTTACAATATCACTGAGAAAGTGCGAGTTGATTTAAGCGTAACCAACTTAACCAATGAAAGACAGTGGTCATACGTAAAAACAGAAGAACAAATTCGTCGCTTAGCGCGCTATGGTCGCTCGATTAGCCTTGGCTTTTCAGCATCATTTTAAGCTTATACCCACACCACCTCAAGATGCAGAATTCACATCTTAAGGAGGCTTGGGTATACTCTCTTATATTAGCGCCGTTTGTCGGCGCTTTTTATGGAGCTCACTATGAGAGTTTTACTATTTATTGGTTCATTATTATGGACTTCATTTTCGCCATTTGCAGTGGCAAACCAAACCACGGATTACTTTATTCCCAGTTATGGCAATAGTGCTACTAGCCATAGTATCGCAGCAAATAAAAAACTGATTAGTGATGTGGGGATCACGCACTGGCAAGACTCTACAATACCAGTTAATCACTACTTTTACCTGCCAACAAAAGCGGCTTTTAATTTAAAGTTGCGCGTAAAAGTTGCAGGCGATCGCAGCCAGCTTAAAGTCGACTTTAATCAACAGAGTCAGTTAATTACGCTCACTAATCAGCAATTTCAAGATATCGATCTTGGCGAGTTTCTGCCAGATCAAATCGGATACCAACAATTGCAACTTACCGGTATCGCTAAAACAGCTGACACCTTTGCTGATATTCAAGGTCTTATTGTCACGCTAGATAAAGAGTCGGCGGCGCCTTTATATGTAAAAGATGATATTTATTGGGGTCGTCGCGGGCCTTCCGTGCATTTAAACTATCCCATACCTGACAAGACTAAAAACTATCAATGGTTCTATTCAGAGCTGAGCGTACCACAAGGGTATGATCATCAAGGCTCGTATTTTATGGCCAATGGTTTTGCTGAGGGTTACTTTGGTATGCAAGTAAACTCTGACACTGAACGCCGAGTATTATTTTCAGTATGGAGTCCTTTTCAGACCGATGATCCAGCTGCTATTCCTGTGGAAATGCGTATTCAGCAATTAGCTAAAGGACATGATGTGTATACCGGTAAGTTTGGTAATGAAGGTTCTGGCGGGCAAAGCTATTTAGTATTCCCTTGGCAAGCAGAACAAACCTACCGCTTTTTATTGAAAGTAAATCCGACTGAAAACCTTGCTAATCATACCGACTACAGCGCATATTTTTATGACCCTATCGCCGCAAAGTGGCTGTTCATTGCTTCATTTAGACGCCCTAGTACAGATACATATGTGGCAAGGCCACACAGCTTCTTAGAAAACTTCATCCCTGATGCAGGGCAATTCGAGCGCAAAGCGTTATACAGTAATCAGTGGCTCAGAGATACTCAAGGCCAATGGCACTCTCTTGATAAAGCACAATTTACTTATGATGCAACGGCTGCCAAGCAATCGAGAATGGATTATCAAGGAGGCACTGAAAACGCAGGTTTTTACTTACGCAATACTGGCTTTTTTACAGGCCCTACTAAATTACACAGTGAATTTGAACGCCCAGTTGGTCAAGCGCCTGAGGTAGACTTAAGCGCTTTGCCAGATAACTAAGCCATTTTATAACAGCGCTCTGGCCGACCTATGCTGCCATAGCTTTGGTCGGCACTGACTTGCTCTGCCTCTAGTAAATATTCTAAGTAACGGCGTGCAGTTGAGCGACTTACTCCTACAAGATCGCCCATTTGCTGTGCTGTAAAAGGCGTTTTTTTGTGCTCTTTAAATGCATCAATAATCTTTTTTAAAGTAAGCTGATCAACCCCTTTCGGCAGTCTAACCGGTGCTTTACTTTGTTCGCTTGAGCCAAATAAAGTGTCGACCATAGATTGGGTCACCTCGTTAGCATCAGACAAACACTGCTGGCGTGACTCAAATCGCGCTAACGCCTGATCAAGTCGATTAAGCATCAAAGGTTTAACCAAAAAATCACAGGCCCCTAACTGCATTGCCTTTTCAAGAGTTTCGACTTCTTTGGCGGCAGTCAGTAGCATCACTTCGCTTTTAATTGAGCGCCGACGCAAGTCTGTTAATAACTCAAGGCCATTGCCATCTGGTAGATGGATATCAAGTAAGATCAAATCGGGCTCTATCGCCTGTAATAGCGCGGTAGCAGTACTTAAGTTTGCTGCAATACCAACTACCTGATACTGACCTTGACGCAAGCTTTGTCGCGCAGTTTGGTTCCCCGCAACCCCATTCGGTAAAAGCAGGTATTGAGCAAGAAGTTGTGCAACTTCGAGCTCATCTTCGATGATAACTACTGAATATGTCATTTTTTATTACTCATTTTAGCGTTGCAATGTTAGCCCATTTACTTTTATTATTGTTTGCTTGGCCACTGCTTATTAGCCTAAATTACCTTAGGGTTATTTAGGAATATAGACGCTTAATCGCGCGCCTTTTAAATCTGACTCACCAATTTCTAAACTACCACCACACGAATCTAAATTAGTTTTCACTAAATATAAACCAATGCCATGCTCTGCCCCTGCTTTTGAACTGTATTGTGGGGTAAATATCACTTCATGGTCGTTACCCAAGCCAAAACCACTGTCTTCGACATCAAACAATAATGTCTTACTCGTTTCATCAACCGTGACTCGTACATGAGGTTCTCGATCTTTACTGGCTCTGATCGCCGCATCAATGGCGTTATCAATTAAGTTGCCCAAGATTGATACTACTCGCTCTAACATTTCAGTACGTGCGATGGCACCAAGTAAACTTTCTGGGTTTAATTCCAATACTACGTTTAACTCGCGGGCTTTATGGTATTTACCCACCAGCAAACCGGCTAACACAGGATCTTGAATACGTTCTAATAAATGGTGGATCTGTGCTTGTGAACCTTGGCTTTCTTGGCCGATCAATTCGATTGCTTGCTCATTTTTACCCATTTGAATAAGCGCCCCAATTAGATTTAGCTTATTCGAATAATCATGGGTTTGCACCCTTAACAACTCGGCAAATGCTTGTACTTTAGTAAGTTGCTGGCTCAAGTATTCAAGCTCATCAGCTGGGCGCAGAGTGAGTAAAATACCATCCGCCTGCCCTTGCACTTGCAATGAAAAACGCGACAACACCAAACGTTTATCCGCAGCAAACAACTCAAAGCCAACCATTTTACGACGCTGATTTCGTAATAAAAACTCAGCATGCTCTGGCAGTAAATCTTTCAGAGTTAATGACTGATTAATACAGGCGACTGGTTTATCTAAAATTTCGCAAGCACGCTGAGTCAGTTTGCGTACTCGTCCGTCGGGATCAAGTGCAACAACACCGCTACGCATGGTATTTAAAATAGCGTCCTGCTCTGAAAACAACCTCGCTATTTCATCTGGTTGCAAACCAAAGATGGCATTTCTTACTCGCTGACCAATAAAGATAGCGGCAATAATACTCAAAGCAACTAACAACAAACCCCAAATCATAATTTCAACAATCCGCTCACGGATCAACGGCTCAACCGATTGCACTAAAAAACCGACCGAGACCAAACCAATAATATTTTGTTGCTCATCGTATACCGGCACTTTACCGCGAATAGATTCACCTAAGCTGCCCTGCGCCACTGAAATATAACGCTCGCCGTGTAACGCGTCTTGGCTATCACCGCCAACCATTTTTTTACCGAGTTTATTGCTATCTGGATGGACGATTCGATGCGCATTTTTATCACCAATAACAATAAAATCTGCGCCAGTTAGCTGGCGCAGATTTTCTATTTCTTGGTTGATTGCCACCAAGTTACTAGGGTTCTTTAAAGCTTTAACGACATCATCGCTTGATGCAATACTCGTCGCCACAGCGAGTGCTTTGTCACCAATGTGATCATGCAAACTTTGTGCGGTAATTCGATACACCAAACCGCCAAATAACACCGCTTGTAATACACACAGCCCTGTAACCCAAATTATTAACCGCGTTTCTAAACGCTTAGGCTTTTTAACTATGTTTTGCAGCGGATTTTGCGTCTTGGTGTAGCTCATTTTTTACCTCAATTATGCATGCTCTTGCTTCACTTTAAGCGCCGCTTTATCTGCCCGGCGTTGGGTTATAAAGTCTTTTAATGGAAATAACAACACTAATATTGAGATAATAAAAATGCTCAATGTTAGTGGGCGTTCCCATAAGAAGCTTAATGAACCATCCGAGATCATCATTGAACGACGGAAGTTACGCTCAATCATGTCGCCTAAAATAAAGCCTAATAGTAATGGTGCCATTGGGAAAGCCAGTAATCGTAATACCAACGCCACCACAGCAAAGCCAACCATCATAAATAAATCAAAGGTATTAAAGGAAACTAAATACACGCCAATTAAGCTGAAGAACAAAATCATTATCGTTAATACTGATTTTGGCATCGCTAATACTTTTGCAAAATATGGTATCAAAGGAAGATTTAAAATCAGCAATACGATGTTACCAAAGTACATGCTAACGATAACCGCCCAAAATACACTTGGGTTTTCTTGCATCAGCATTGGACCTGGCTGAATACCGTAAGCAATTAAGGCACCTAACATAATGGCAGTCGTACCCGAGCCTGGAATACCTAATGTAAGTAATGGTACAAATGAACCGGTACACGCAGCATTGTTCGCTGACTCCGGTGCTGCCAAGCCTCGTAATGAACCTTTACCAAACTTTTCTTTTAAGCCTTTAGGCGCTAAGTTACGTTCCGTCGCATACGCCATAAAGCTAGCGATAGTGGCACCTGCACCCGGCAATACGCCAACAATAAAACCAAGTATAGACGAGCGGCCAATAACTGGCGCAATGTCTTTGATCTCTTCTTTGGTCAATTTAGTTGAACCGATTTGCGGTGTGTCTGAATCATTAATACTTTTAGTTTCTTTTTTCTCTGGACGCACTACATTAATAAGCGCCTCAGCCAGTGCAAAAGTAGCCATTGCCACTAATAAAAAGCTAATGCCATCAAGTAAGTCAGCTTGGCCTAACGTAAAACGCTCAGTACCAGATGATGGATCAATCCCCACAGTCGCGAGCATTAAGCCAAATACTGTCATCATCATGGCTTTTAAAAATTGCCCTTTATTAGAAAACGCCGCGATCGCTGTTAAACCTAAAAACATCAGTACAACGTAATCTGGAGATTGAAAACTCAGCGATACTTTTGCCAACAAGGGGGCTGCAACCATCAATAAAATTGCGCCTATGGTTCCGCCGATAAAGGAGGAGTAAGCGGCTATCGCCAATGCTTTGCCAGCATGACCTTGTTTAGCCAGCGGATAGCCATCAAAGGAGGACGCAACTGTACCCGCCACCCCTGGGGCATTAATTAAAATAGATGATGTTGAACCGCCAAAAATTGCACCGTAATACACCCCCGCCATCAGAATCATCCCTGAATCGGCACCTATGCTATAAGTAATTGGGATCATTAACGCAATAGCAGTAATTGGCCCAAGCCCCGGAAGCATGCCGATAAAGGTACCAACAAAACAACCCACTATGACATACAATAAATTGTTCCAGTCTAGTACGGTCGACAAGCCCAGCATAATTCCATCAAACATAACTTAACTCCACAGGTTGCCAGGAACCAAATAAATACCGAGCACTTGGGTCATTAAAAACCAAAACACTACAGCAACAGGGATAGAGGCCAATAAGAGAATAGCCTTGCGGCGCTCACCCATAACAAAAAAGCCAACTAATAAAAACGCACTGGTTGAGATTAAAAAGCCAATAGGCTCAAGCGCTGCGCTATATATCACCATCAATATAAGCAACCCGATTGTTCGCAATACATGTGACTTTTCGAGCGCATTATCTTCATCAACGGCTGCAGTTGGTTTAAGTAAAGTAGCCCCGATAGAAAGCAGACAAACGATAATACCAAATGCCGCATATACTTTAGGTAAGGTGGCAGAAGTAACCGTTTCATACTCTTCAAATGGGAGTAACGGAATTTGCCATGCAACAATGGCGTAGAGGGTAAATAGCGCCAAGAATAAACTTGGCCCTAGTAGTTCGCGATTCAACATAAAAGCCTCGATTAACGTGACGTACGAATAAAGCCGAGTTCTTCCATAACAACTTTAAGCTGTGCTTCTTGCTGTTCAAGTGACTTTATAAATTGATCTTTTTCTTGGAATAGGTTTAACCAACCGTTACGTGCACGGACTACTTCCCACTCTGGAGTGGTTTGTAATTTACGTAACTTCTCGGTGTATTCTGCAAGTTTATCAGCCGGTAAATTAGGTGCCGCGAAGAAACCACGCCAATTAACAAACTCCATATCATAACCAAGTGATTTTAAGGTTGGAATTTGTGGATAATCTGGTAGTGCCTCACCAGAGGTCACAGCTAGAATGCGCGCTTGACCGCCATTAGCGACTTCTAACGCTTCGCTAAGTCCGGTAGAAAGTAAGTTAACCTCGCCAGATAACAACCCTGCTTTGGCTTTACCACCCGCGTCATAAGGGATATAACGCAAACGACGTCCGTCAAGGCCTGCCGCTTTAACTGCTTGCGCTGCAACTAAGTGATCCATGCTGCCACGTGCAGAGCCACCAGCTACTTTTACAGAGCCTGAATCTTCTTTCATTGCTGCGATCACATCCTGCCAGGTTTTAAATGGCGAATCGTTACGTACTACAAATGCACCGTAGTCGGCAATCATACTGGCAACGGGAGTTAAATCACGGTAGCTGTAAGGAATTTTACCGGTTAGTGCCCGCAACACGATAGGTGTTGAGTTAACCATTAAGATATCGCCTTTTTTAGTACCAGACTCAATCAGATAAGCGATTGCACGGCCACCGCCGCCGCCCGACATATTTTGAAAAGACGCATTATCTTCAATACCCGCTTTCACTAAACCTTCACCCACACCGCGTGCTGTGGTATCCCAGCCGCCACCAGGGCCGCCCGGTACTAAAAAGTGAATGTCAGCCATAGCAAACGGACTGCTTAGTACTAACGATGCCGCAAGTACCGTAGTTTTAAATGATTTAAATGATTTTTTAAGTAAGTTCATCTCAATTTACTCCTAAAATAAATACTGCATGCGCGCACTAAAGCCCATACCTGAGTCTTCATCACCCACTAACGCAGTTGCGCCTGGGCCCTCTACATCGCTGTAGATCAAGTTGCCCATAAATTTGATATCGCTGCTGATATAATAGGATGTGCCTAGGGTATAAGTAGTTACTTCAGTACCTTGCGTGCTACTTGTTGCATCCATTTGTGATACTCGGGCGACAAGCTCCCACGCATCTTTAATGCCTTTAGGTTGTACAAATAATGCTGAACCGGCTTTGTACCTGCGTTGCTCCCCACCTAAGAAGTAGCTCGCTGATACATGAAAACCATCATAACGCTCGCCATCAAGCGGGTCGGCGCCATTAACAGCATCGAGTGTGCGGCTTGCGTATTCAGCCTCTAGCGTTAATGCATCAGCTTGATACGCAAACTCAAGACCACTTTGCGACAAACTATCCAATGCCACGGCATTACCACCCACCGCATAATCAACAAGACGTACATTGGCTTCACGTATTTCGCCACGGGCAAAGCGCGCACCTAACTCGTTACCACCCATATCACGGTATGAATGCCACGCACCTAAATGAATCACATCGCCTGGGGCTGCGCTTGACCAAGTAACACGTCCCGTTGCAGCGAGTGTTAGTTGATCATCTTCGTCATGACCCGTAGCACCAAAGGCATCATTTTTATAAACACCAACGGCATAACGAAAACCACTGTCTTTAAAGTATTGAGACGCTGACGCTCCCCAACGGAAGAACGGCGAAAAAGTATTGGCTAGCGTACTACGCTCTATAGTATTGGTATGCTTAGAGCTCGTTAAGCCATTTAAGGTGATGTCTTCACGGATTTTACCCGCTTTAATTTTTAGACCATTATCGAAATTATAACGAACTCGCGCCATCACGATTTCTGCTGTGCCTTCGGCAAACTCAAGCAGTAACTTGTGATCCCAGTTACCATGCTCACTTTCAACATAAGTACGGATACGACGCGCAAAAAAATCACCGCCCGCATCACCGTCATTATTCGCGTTATATGCACCATCAAAATAGTTGTAATCAAGTTGCACTCGACCACCAAATTCCAAATTAAAGCCGCTAGACTTCTTCAGCGCAGCGACTTCTTTTTGTAGTTCGTCTAGTTGCTGCTGTAATTTTTCAGTGTCATTGGCAGCGAATGCTGAGGTACTTGCTAGTGCTGCTGCAATGGCTAAAGCCAATTGTGTGTTACTTGCTTTCATTGGTTGTTCTCTCCACACCTGTTGATGATTTTGTTGTCGTTAGATGAGCGACTACACACTGCTATCTGTCTTCGAGCATAGTGTTAACGTCAGATTAACGAAATGTTTAGAATTTAAGCTGCATTGATCTGCTTAAAATGCATTTAGCGCATAAAAATCACGCACAATATGCACAAAACTACAGTTTAATAACTCGTTGATAGTAATTGATTATTTATTGAGGTTTAGCTAAAAGAGGCATCTTAAGGGGTGATAAATAATTCACCCCCTTGATAATACTTATACTTTAAAGTTGCTTACTAGGTTGTCTAACTGTTGACACTGCTGTGCCAATGCTTGGCATGCACGCTCAGCCTGATCCACTTTGTCTAGCATATTGCCACTTGATGTCGCAATACGTTGCACATTGATATTCACATCTTCACTCACTTGGCTTTGCTGCGTGGCAGCGGTGGCAATTTGCATGTTCATATCGTTAATAATGGTAACTGCGTCATTAATACGCTGCACCGATTGCGCGGCACCGCGAGAGTGCTCAATCGTTTGTTGACCGCTTTTGGTACTGGCTTGCATTGCACCAACCGCTTGATTGGTACCTTGTTGGAGCTTTTCAATCATAGCGTTGATCTCTCCGGTACTATCTTGCGTGCGACTCGCTAATGAACGCACCTCGTCAGCAACGACCGCAAAGCCTCGCCCCTGCTCACCCGCGCGCGCGGCTTCAATGGCCGCATTTAACGCTAACAAGTTTGTTTGATCAGCAATACCACGGATAACATCAAGCACAGTGGCGATATTCATTACATCTTGCTCTAAGGTGTTTATTACGTCGCTCGATGCCGAAATGTCGGTCACCAGTTGATTAATTAACGAAATGGTTTCTTCAATTGTGGCTTTTGCTACATTGGCATCATTATTAGCAGTACTTGTGGCACTGGCCGCATCATTAGCGTTTTGGCTTACGTTATCACTGGTCGTGCTCATTTCATTTACCGCAGCTGCCACTTGCTCACTTTCTATTTGCTGATTACTGGCTTCACTTAATACACTTGCAGTAATAATGCGCAAACTTTCAGTTTCATTGCGCACCTGTTCAGCCGAGCCGACAACCGCCAATACTGTGTTATGAATTTTACTGATAAAGGTATTAAACGAACGCGCAAGCGCACCCATTTCATCGTTTGACTCACTGTTTAACCGTTGCGTGAGATCGCCTTGGCCACTAGCTATGTTTTCTAATGCTAACTGCATTTTCTTTAACGGCGCCAAAATAACGGTAGACAGCAGCCAAGTTGCAGCTATTGATAAAACAAAGCTCAATACAATACCAAACTGCAAAGCAAAGCTAGCAGACTCTTGATTAGCGGTTACTTCAATTAAAGAATTTGTAAGTTTGGCATCTATTTCATCACGCATGCTAGTAACATTTTTGCGAATACGCGCCAACACTGCTTCCATATCTTGTTTATGCTCAGCTAAGTAACTAGCCGCAAGCTGGTGATCACTAAAAAGTGCTTGGTAGTAACGAGACCAAATAGCGACATCGGCTTTGATATTCGTAACCCGCTGTGCATTGATCGCATCAATGTAGCCAGACTTCACCAGCTTTAATGGGCTAGAAAGGCGCGCGTCGATACGGACTATATTATCTCGGTACTCTGCAAGCTGTACTATATAGTTTTGTTTGTCGCCTTGTCCTAGCACCATGCTCAAACCTGCCGTTTTCACCTGAAAGAGATCACGATAGCCGTCTTCAAGATCGTCCAGCACCGTTCGCACCTCTAAACTTATAAAACTGTTAAGTCGAGCTTGCTCTTTAAACGTATACAACACGTAACCCGACAACACCGAAAAAATAACTAAGGCGACGACGACAGGAATAGCAAATTTAACTCGAAAGCTAAGGTTATTTATAAATTGGCTCATTTTTATCACTTATCAGTTTGCGGGCAATGGGAGGATGTGTTTAAAAGAAAAATAGCGCTATGTACCTGAAAAAACAAATAAACTAAATGAACAAAAAGAATTAAAAAAACTAATAGCCACGACCATTCCAAGTATATTTATTAAGCCCTATAAGCCACACTCCCACTTTTAATTTTATTTTCCCAAAGCTGGGAAACTGCTTCTAACAATAAAAAAGCAAACCAAGTAATTTCAATCACTTATAGTTTGGCATGTTATTCGCTTTAGGCTATTCAATTGCCTTAACAACAAATCACCAATGCCATGGATATAGATAGCACTTTAAAACGCAGCACCAAACCGAGTCAGCGTAAAAAACTCATATTTGGTACCTTACTTATTAGCATAGCGCTTATTATTTGGCTGATTTACTCATGGCTAGCACCTACCGCATTGGCGGCTAATCAACTGCAAATAGCCACCGTAACTCAAGCTGATTTTGTAATAAAAATACGTGGCTTTGGCCGTTTAAAATCAAAGTATCAGCGTTATTTAACCAATACCGATAGCGCCATGGTCGAAGCTCAGCACTTCAATGTAGATTTAGGCCAGTTAGAACAAGCACTGATCAACCTAATTAAAAATGCCTTTGAAGCCGGAGGTAGAAGCGCACCTACTCTTAGCTGGCAACAACATAAAGATAAAGTTGTTATTAAGCTGCTCGATAGCCGCACTGGTATTACAAATCCTGAAAACCTATTTGTGCCTTTTTATTCAACAAAAGCGCAAGGCGCAGGGATCGGTTTAGTGATCAGCCGCGAACTCATTCGTAATCAAGGTGGTCAGTTACAATTATTAGCCAATCCTGAAGGTCAAGGTACTCGTGTATTAGTTACCTTACCAAGATAATGCCCTGTATTTTATTGGCTTATAAGCCATAGCTTGGTAATCTAACAACAATAGGGACACTTAAAACCAGCCAAAAAGAAGAACAATAATGAAATGGACTCAATTAACGAGCCTCACACTCAGTGTGTGTTTTTTAGTTATAAGTTTTTATAGCACCAGCCAAGAATACCAAATCCAAGCTGCAGATGATTGGGTGAAACAACAGCCACTGATTAAAACGGAAATCCCAGTCAACCAAATCGTCGATGGTACTTATTACCGATTACTTGATACCCAAATAAAAGTATCTGCTCAACATCCTCAGCAGCGCTTCACGCGTACTGTGATGCAGGCGGTGAACCAAACTGGCATCGATTACATTAGCCAACTTAATTTAGACTTTGATCCCAGTTATCAAACCCTCACACTCAATAGTCTTGGCCTTATCCGAGATGGGCAATACATAAATAAACTCGCTAGCGCACAATTTAAGGTCTTACAACGAGAAACCGAATTAGCCAATGGAATTTACAACGGCAGCCTAAGTTTAAATATTATTGTTGATGATATGCGCATTAACGACCAGCTCGATTACAGCTTTACGATTACTGGCCGCAACCCTATTTACCAACATTTTAGCGCGTCTCGCACATTAAACTGGTCGGTACCGGTGGCGCAACAATTTATGCGTGTGTTATGGCAAAAACCCACACCACTTTATATCAATACAATTAACGGCGAGGTTGACATAAAAGACACCCCGCTCGCTGTTGGTCATGACTATCAAATCAGCTTACACAATCAAGCAACAATCACATCTTCAAGCCAAACACCATATTGGTATAACCCGTATAAACAGGTTTTTTTCTCTGAATTAAAATCATGGCAGGAAGTTGCTAACTGGGCAGCCCCTTTATATCAATCCGCAATAGAAGTAACAGATCCTGTAACACTCATTGCCGATGAAATAGCCATGCATAATCCACAAGCCTCCGATCGTATCGCCGCTGCATTAAAATTCAGTCAAGACGAGGTTCGTTATTTAGGCTTGGAGATGGGTACTAACTCCCACCAACCAACGTCGGCATCTGAAACTCTGGCACTTCGTTATGGTGATTGTAAAGACAAAACCGTACTGCTAATTTCATTACTTAAAGCAATGGGGATCAAAGCCTATCCTGCATTAGTGAACACTGACGAAGGTAAACGGTTAATTGAACTACCAGCCTCAGAACAAATATTTGATCATGTCATTGTCACGCTTGAGCATGCAGGTCAACGTTATTGGCTAGATCCAACAATAAACTATCAAACCGGAACTTTAGCGCATTTAGCACAACCAAATTATGGTTATGCATTGATTGTTAAACCTTTTGAGCAACAGCTTACAAAAATGAGTCCCCCTGTCGATGGTATTACAATTAAAACGCATGATAACTACACCATAGCTCTTAAACCTGAACAGCCAACAACATTTCAAACTAGTTACATATATAGCCAGTTTGATGCTGTAAATAGACGCAGTTCATTAGCCCGCAATGGACTCGATAAAATAGCGAAAGATTACCTAGAATATTACCAAGGCTATTTTCAAGGCATAACCATTGATAAGCCGATGACGGTAACTGAGAATACAAATAACGGCGAGCTGTTAAGTGACGAGTTTTACCTTATTAATGATTTTTGGCAACCTGACGACGAAGGACTCAGAGCTGACTTTTATGCCTCAGAGATACAAAATAGCGTTTACGAACCCGATCAAATTAATCGCACAACGCCGCTGTATTTTAAGTACCCAAATAATATTGAAACAACGATTAAAATAAAATTTGAAGAACCAAATTGGCACTTTGATAATAAGCAAAGTGAAATTGATAATGCGTTCTTTAATTTCAAAAAGAATATCCACTTTACGGACAATATATTAACACTCGATTTTTCATTTAGCGCCAAACAAGATCATATTCCAGCTGATCAGATTAAACTGTACCTGAGCGAACGAGACAAGCTAATCGACAATGCGCAGTTTGGCATTGTTAAATATGTAACTGCAGATACCACTAGCAGTTTTGATTTAAACGATAATTGGATCATTGTAGTATTACTTGCTTACCTGCTCGCACTGATATTTTTTATTGTGGCATGGCGTATCGAGTCAGCAAAGCGCCCAACATTTAGTGATGCGCAGTTTTACCCAGTTACTAATGCAAAGTTTATTCTTTATAGTATTTTTACTTTAGGACTTTTTATTAACTACTGGAGTTATCGCAACTGGAAAGCAATTAAAATACAGCAAAATAGTCATATCATGCCGATTGCTCGCGGGATTTTCGCGATATTTTTTTATTACTCTTTATATTTAGAGCTAGTTGCACACAGCCAAACGCAGCACAATAAAAATAAAATCATGCCAAACGTCTTGGCAATTATTGCGTGGTTACTGGTTATTTTGGCAAGTCTCATGACCCGTATTGACGAAGCAACTACTATAGCTATTTGTATCCTGCCATTTTTATGGCTGCCATTAGTTAATTACATTCAACACCTAAACCAATCATCTGACGCACTTGCATACAATTCTAAATGGCGAGTAAGAAATATAGTTATCGCCATAATCTGGGTACCTATTTTATTTTTAAGCTTACTGGAAGAAGTCTATTTATTACCGAGTACCGCTATCGTAAAAGGCGATAAATTGTGGTCATTTCAAATGCAATTCTTAAAACGCCATCAATTAGTACCTATTGATGAAGATGTTTTATATTTTTACAGCGATGCGTGGGTAGATTTTCGTAACGACGGCAATGGTATAAGCGACAACTACATTTTTAGCTATTGGCAAAATGAACAAGGCCAACTTGAATCAAACTTAAAACACTTTAAGGATGTTACTAGCGTCGAAGTCACTTATGGCAGAACACAACTTGATAATACAGTGATTAAAGTTATCGACAAACAAGGCGAGCACTTTTTACTTATAGTTAATAGCGAAGGAAGCAAAGATAAAGAATTGGTAGAACAAATAAATAACCGCATTGCAAGTAATAAGACGCCATAAGCATTAGCAATGCAAAATAATCTAATATCAGCAAGAAGTCGGGCTGTGTAATATTAATGCCAACAAAGTGCTTTATTTGTTGTTTTTATCAGCAAATAAAATAAATGAGAATTATTTGCAAATGGGTGTTGACAGATCATAAGATCTAACTGATAATCAATATCAACAAGACGCAAAGCACAACGACTTGTACGGAATAAACTGATTTGTTTCTCGACCCTGAAACACGTGTGGCGCACGTAAACAGCTAAGGTTACCTGTTACTAACCGCAACGCCCCTTGATGTTGGTGACAGGTAACCGCCCTACTATTTTACTTGCTACATTGCTCATATCGGTGACGGTAGATATGAAACTAAAAAAGCCCTTACGGGCTTTTTTTATGTCTGTAATTTAGTGAGCTAACCAGTGGAAAAACAATTACCGGCGGTTTTTACGTGCTCGTGCTCGACGTTGTTTTTTCTCTTCTTCTTTAGCGGCTTTTTTAGCCTCAGCCGCAGCACGAAGCCCTGCAACCATCACTTCTTCTTCTTCACGCATAGCTGGAGTTTCCATAGTGATACGACCAATTATGCCATCGCGTAATTCATTAATTAGAATTTCTGACATTTTATAAGTATCAATTTGGTTACCACCACGAATACAACCACGCTTTTTACCCGCCATTTCAACAAATTCCCAATCATTTTCAGGTAATTCATCAATTTTATAACGCGCTTTTAAAAGTTCAGGATACGCCCGCAATAGATATTCAGCGGTGTAACTAGCGACTTCTTCATATTCAAGTGCGGTATCACGTATCGCACCTGTAGCACCTAAACGGTAGCCTGAGTTTTCATTTTCAACTTTTGGCCACAACATACCCGGTGTGTCGTAAAGCATGATGCCGTCTTCTAGCTTAATACGTTGCTGCGCTTTAGTAACCGCCGGTTCGTTGCCTGTTTTCGCAACAATACGACCCGCTAACACATTAATTAACGTAGATTTACCCACGTTAGGAATACCCATGATCATGGCTTTAATTTGCTTATCAGCACCGACTTTGTGTGGTACTAATTTTTTACACAGTTCATTAATACGATGAACTTCAGCCGCTTTATCATTACCAAACGCAATCGCTTTTACGCCATTTTCTTGCTCAAAGTAATCCTTCCACGTTTGCGTCATTTTAGGATCGGCTAAATCAGCTTTATTCAAAATTTTGATGACCGGCTTACCTTCACGCAACGTCGCCACCATTGGGTTTTCACTACTGTAAGGAATGCGCGCATCAAGCACTTCAATGATCACATCCATTTGTGGCATTATTTCTTTAATTTCATTACGGGCTTTATTCATATGCCCAGGGAACCACTGTATTCCTGCTCTACTCATTTGATTTTTAAACCTTTTAATTCAACCCATAACACCATGCTTTACTTAATTAAGTGCTATGCGGGGTACTGGGTGAATAATTTCGATTTATCACCTCAACTAATGGTTTCTAGTTTACTAC
The DNA here is from genome assembly GCF_014164495.1 of Pseudoalteromonas sp. SG41-5. Classification (NCBI taxonomy): domain Bacteria; kingdom Pseudomonadati; phylum Pseudomonadota; class Gammaproteobacteria; order Alteromonadales; family Pseudoalteromonadaceae; genus Pseudoalteromonas; species Pseudoalteromonas sp. SG41-5. The sequence continues at coordinate 19,967 of NZ_JACJFH010000018.1, forward strand.
AAAACACTAATTTAGTTCTTTATAAAAGAGCCATCTTATAGAGTAATCACTCAGTATGTTTTTACCGCTAGTATATTTATTTAGTCTTTGCGCTTTTTTTTGCTATTGCTTTGAGAGCGGCAATGTTGGCATGCGCACCCTCAGCCTCTTTTAAACGACGACGCTGCTCTGCAAACTTATCAAACTCCAATTTAGCTTTATCATCTGCTGTTTTTTTAGAGGTTTTTCCAGCACCTTTTAATACATCCCGTTCGTTAAAATTTAAAAACTGATCAAGCTTCTCAGCCCAGTTTTGTAAAAATACCTCCTTGCGGCGCAAAGCTTGATCTTCAGCAAAATCAAGCCACATAGTCACGATGCGATTAAGCTCTTTGATTTCACCTTCACGCAGGTAATTTTTGGCAATGATAACGTCGGTCTTTCGCACTTCATCACCTTTAAAGCTGGTTAGGCCCATATCCGGTTTACTGGCATCCACACGACTGGCGATAAGCTCAGCGGCGGTCATATGCGTGCAGGCATAGTGAAGTTTGTTCTGGATGGTTTGAAAGAAGCGATTAGTCTCTTGGTTGGATGGTTCATAGTCGGCAGCCATTGTGAAGATCTCCTTCACTCGCAGATATACTCGTCGTTCGCTGGCTCGGATATCGCGTATACGTTCCAGCATTTCATCAAAGTAATCTGGCACCGCAGAATGGTGAACAGGCGGATTTTTTAGACGCTCATCATCCATGGCAAACCCTTTGATAAGGTATTCTTTAAGGATTCCTGTCGCCCATTGGCGAAATTGTGTACCACGTTGCGAACGAACCCTATAGCCAACAGCCAAAATTGCATCGAGATTATAGTAGTCAATCTCACGAGATACTTGGCGAGTTCCCTCCAATCGAACTATCCGGAATTTCCGGATGGTTGCTTTTTGTACAAGCTCTCCTTCGTTGTAAATATTGATCAGGTGCTCATTAATAGTTCTTACATCTTTATCATAAAGATCAGCCATTACGGCTTGGGAAAGCCACAATGTATCTGACTCAAAACGACACTCAACACGAGTTTGACCATCCGCGCTAGTGAAGAGCACAAACTCCCCTTGCGGGGCTTGAGGGGTATTGTCTGTCATTCAATTAACCTTTTTGTATATGATCCACAGTGCTAAAGTTGGACACGACACTAAGCAATACTCTTTAGTTAAAATAATGCTGGGCCGAGATGAGATAGCTATTCGCACTATGCCCTCTTGCTTTGTTGTAATCAACGTCGATGTATTCGAACACCACTCAGCACATTATTTTACGGTCCACAATTAGCTCGCTATGAACGATAAGGCCTTTTGATTGTAGTGGCAAAAATTAGTTGACCACTACATTTTCCGAATTTTCTGAAGGGTGTTAATCTGATATTCAAAGCCCTGCCAAAAGTAAGACATAAAAGGGAAGCATCAAGCTTCCCTTTAGATTAGTTTTAAGCTGTTTGTGCTTTTAAATTTAGCCAGTCTTCTTGTTTTAGCTTGTTCCAGGCAGCAAGAATATGGGCCGGCTTCATTTGCGACTTTCTTGCATTCCAGCGATGTACTGTACTAATAAGTACATCGTCAGTAATGTTATTACCTTCTAGCTCATTCGTTGCAACCCAATGCACCGTTGAAAGCAGCTCCATACCGTTTTGCGACTCAAAGCCTTCTATTAGTCTGGCTACTTTATCAAATCGTTGTTTTGCCTCTGGGCACGCTTGTAAATAATTCAGTGCTTCGATAGCCGCATCGTCTTTAAGCTCTATTGGCGTATCTGGCTTATTTATGCCATCTGCATAGCCGGTAATAAAGTGGCCTTCCATTTTATCTAATACATGGCGAAGTACATCAGCATAAGGGCCATAATGATGTTTTTGAAATACCACTTTGTTTAAAGGCTCACCCGCCGCAGTTAAAAAATAAACCAGTTTTTGCACTTCAAGTAGTGATAAACGATAACCAAACCCTGTAGATACATAACGCTCAATCAAACCCAGTACAGCGGCTCTACCCAAGGTCATATCAGGTCTTTTAGTTTTATTAGGCATAGCCTGAACACTTGGTGCATTTTGTGGGGGGTATACACGCCATTCAACGTCTGGTAGCTCACTTAAAGAGCTCTGTATTAGTGAATCTACATCATGCCAATCTAAGCCACCCAAGCCGCTGCCTAATGCAGGTAATGCGACTGAATTAAGCCCTAAGCGTTTTACTTCAGCTTTTAAACTGTTCAGCCCTTGCTCTATATATTCAAGCTTAGAGCAACCTTTCCAGTGTGCTTTAGTAGGAAAGTTAATAATGCAAAATGGTGCATTAATAGAGTTAAGCTCAACAGTTAACACTTCACCTGTTACTAGCTCTTTATTGTCACAAGCTTTTTTATATACCTTAAAATTATTAGGGAAGGCCTTTTTAAATTGTAAAGCAAGCCCTTTGCCCATTACACCCACAGTATTAACTGTGTTGATAATAGCATCAGCTTGATCATGCAAAATATTGCCTGTTTGATAAGTAATCATCTTAACCTCAGTAGTACCGCTGTGGCCTAACTACGACCTCAGGTTTATGCTGCACAGCTCATTCATTTCGTTGCATTGTGATTAACTAATCCAAGCTCTATACATTTAGCTTTCAGTACTTGAAGGCAGCCCTGCAGCTACATCCTTAAAAGCAACTAATGCGGCTTCTAAGTGATCTATTATCTCTTGTTGTAATACGTCTGGTGGAGGCAAATTATCAAGGTTATCTAAACTATCATCTTTAAGCCAAAATACGTCAAGGCTCGCTTTATCACGGTTAATTAACTCGTCATAACTGTAATATTTAAATCGTTCAGTTTCTTCGCGATCATGACGATTTGCAGGGTTATAACAAGTAATGAAATCTTTTAAATCATTAAGTGTCATCGGCCGCTGTTTTAACGTGAAGTGTTTATTGGTCCTTAAATCATAAAACCAAATACCTTTGGTATGAACTTTTTCATCACGGGCAGCATTGTCAAAAAACACAACATTAGCTTTAACACCATTGGCATAAAATATACCTGTTGGTAGCCTTAAAATAGTATGCACATCACAATTGTTTAACCACTTACGGCGAATACGCTCTCCCGCACCACCTTCAAATAACACGTTGTCAGGTAAAACTACCGCGGCTTTACCCGTATCCTTCAAGCTTGAAACAATATGCTGTAAAAAGTTTAACTGTTTATTGGTTGTGGTCGCCCAAAAATCTTGTCGCACATAGGTTAACGCATCTTTATCTTCACCACCTTCAGCATTAGTAATAGTCATGCTACTTTTCTTACCAAATGGTGGATTAGCTAACACGTAATCTACTTTATCTTCGTCCTTTATCTGTGTAAGTAAAGCATCAGCGCGTTCAACGTCAGGCTCACCATCTATGCTGCCGATATTGTGTAAGAATAAATTCATTAAACACATGCGACGAGTAGAGGGTACAATTTCATTGCCACTGAAAGTTTTATCACGTAAAAATTGAACTTGGTCTTTATTCAATTTTGATTTTGCTATGGTGCTCTCGTCATGCTTGGATGGATTCCAATGGCTCATGCCTTTTTCTATCCATTGTTCATCACCGAATGTGATCCAATCACTTGCAGTTAAGAAAAAACCACCTGTACCGCATGCTGGATCTGCAATGGTTTTTTTCGGCTCAGGTTGAACACAAGCAAGCATTGCATCAATTAATGCACGAGGCGTAAAGTATTGGCCAGCACCACTTTTAGTATCTTCAGCATTCTTTTGCAATAAGCCTTCGTATAAGTCACCTTTTGCATCTGAATCTAAGCTAATCCAATTCTCACCATTAATCATCTTAACAATACGTGCTAGCTTTGCAGGATCGGGGATTTTATTTTCTGATTTATAAAAAATAGCACCAATCATGCCTTCTTCATTGGCAAGATTCTTTAAAACTTTACGGTATTGCTGTTCTAGCTTTTCACCTGTTAAGCCTTGTAAAGTTTCCCAATTAAATTCAACGGGTACTTTAGTATCGCGTGAATGAGGCGGCAACGCATACTCATGTGCCATCTTTAAAAACAGTAGGTAGGTTAACTGTTCTAAATAGTCACCGTAGCCAACACCATCATCTCGTAAGGTATGACAATAATTCCAAACTTTTTGTACTAATGCAGGTGCATTCATTTTTTACTATCCAAGCCTGATTGACTGCGATCAGGATCACTGCTGTCTAAAAGGGGGGGATTATACCGACTTTTAGCAGAATTAATCGCATCTTGTAAGCGTTGATGCAATATTTCCCGTTTAGGTAACACTGCCAAGTACTCTGCCACATGAATACCCGCGTCATCCATTTCCAGTAATTCGATTTGCTCTTGGTTTTTTTGCGCACACAAAATAATACCAAGCGGTGCTTGCTCACCCGCTTGGCGTTCATATTTATCTAGCCAGCGTAGGTAGAGCTCCATTTGGCCTTTGTAGTGGGGTTTAAACTTCCCTAGCTTTAAATCAATAGCCACTAAGCGTTTGAGTTGGCGATTATAAAACAATAAATCGATGTAAAAATCATCACCATCAAGTTGTATGCGCTTTTGCCGAGCAATAAACGAAAAACCAGCCCCAAGCTCAAGCAAAAACTGTTCAAGCTCGCGCAAAATAGCATCTTCTAAATCTTTTTCGAGGTAATGGTCATTCAATCCTAAAAAATCTAACACGTATGGGTCTTTAAGCAGCAACGCCTCAGAAACAGATTGTTGCGCAGCTAATTTTTTTAGCTCGATTTTTATTAGTTCTTCTGGCTTTTTAGACAACGCCGTGCGTTCAAATAACATACTATTAATACGATCATCTAAGGTGCGCGCGCTCCAACCTTCTACCGCACACATTTGTGCGTAAAATTCACGTTGTAGAGGGTCTTTTAAATGAATTATTTGTTTAAAATGCGTCCAGCTCAATTTTGCACGCAGTGCGTGCACAATCTGTTGGTCAGGGAATGTTTCGTAAAATTGCACCATATATTGCAAATTACGCTTGCCCCAGCCTTTGCCTAATTCATTACTAAGTTGGGTCGATAAGTTAGCAATAACCTGCTTACCATACTCTGCGCGTTCACCCTTTAATACCGCTTGTTGAATACGTTGACCTATTTGCCAATACAACATGGTTAATGATGCATTAACCGCAACCGCAGCTTGTTGTTTAGCTTGAGTGATTAAGGTTTGGATATCTGAAAACAGTTCAGGTTCAACAGTGAGTTTTGGCATTAAGCGCACTCCAATAAATCTTCTATCCATTCTCTATCTTGATAACCTTTTACCATCTTCTTCGCAAAGACAGAGAATGGCGCGTCAGATGCAACAGCTCTGGCAATGTTATCAAGATTAGTTTCAAACGCTTTAGCTACACTTGCTTTCCCAGTATTGAACTCTGGATATAATTCATCACCAGTTTCTACCCAGTCTCTAATATCTAAAGCTAACCGCCTTCTGGCTTCATTTAAGTCAGGGTGATCTAAATGGTAATATTTGATCGAGAGTACAACCCTTTCATTTTTAACCGGAACATTTGGATATTTTGCTCGTGGACGTCCATCATCATAAAAATCAAGCAAGCTAATATCTGTTGTTTTGCATGGATCAATTAGCAAATATTGTTCAGTATTGCGTTGAACTCTGTTTGCCGCCCGTGCACCGCTAACAAGAGGGAAATGATCTCCTTTGCCTTCACTTTCACCCGTTTCAGGGTTCTTTCTAATGCTATTACAAAAAGTGCAAGCGAAACGAAAATTCTCATAATCAAGTGCAAACCAAGGGTAGAGGCTTTTGGGGCGAAAGTGATCAACCGCGTTGTCTGATCTATCTTCCCTAGACTCACAGTACCAACACTTATCATGAGACAAAGCCTTTAGCTGCGGCTTTAACTCAGACCAAATGGCGGAAACGGCTTTAGCATCAATGACATTATTATCAATGTCAGTTTGCTTGCTTAATGCGCGAGCCCGCCAATCTTGAGAAGGATTAAGTTTACGCAAATCAATTCTTCTCATCTTCCTCTCCGCTTTCTTGTTTAAGCTTTGCCAAAACTTGTTGAATTAACTTTTTACTCGCGGCACGTTTTTCATCTGAAGGTAATTGATCGATCTTTTGCTTATCCTCAGCACGCGAATCGAATTCATAACGTGCACGCAGATATTCTTCAAACACTCTATCGCGGTTTGAGAATCTAAATCCGAGATTATCTAGCTCTACGTTGATGGCTTGCAGATCTGCCTTTTCAGCTGGAGATAACGTTTCATCTTTAGCGGTAATTTGCCTTTTTCGCTCTAATAAATCTTCAGTATAACTATCAACCGATGTCGCCAAACCAAACATATCACTGGTAATAATTCCCGCGTAGCCCATGCCTATGGGGTTAAAGTTCGGCTTATGCGATTCAATGGTGCGGGTTTCATCATCACGGCTTAATATTTGTACCTGATCGCGAGTTAATTCGGCGATGGCAATCGGGTTGTGAGTAGTTAATACTATATGGCTGTTGTTTTCGCCTTTAGACCCCGAGGTGACAAACTTATTCAAATAATCGATGTAATCTACGCTCCACTTTGGGTTTAAGTGGGTATCGGGTTCATCCAGTAAAAACAGGCTTTCTTCTTCTGCAGTAAATCTCAGTAAGCCTAGCACGGTTAATAGCTGCTGCTCACCTTCGCTTAACTCACGAAAAGTCACGCTGCCATCGTTCTTTTTCAGCTTAACGCGAATACGCACTTCGCTGATAAGCTCTGATACATAAGTGCTTTCTAATTCTTGAAAGAATTCACTAGGTGGTTTATCTCCTACCAAACGCTCTAAAGATTTCAAGTCTTTAACATAGAGATAAAGATGTTCAAGTTCTGTAGTATTCCAAAGGCTTTTTTGAGTTTTTCTCTTAATGCGAATTGGCGCCATTGCAATATCATAAAGGCCAGATAAAAAATCTCTAACAACCCCCCTAGACATCCAGAATCTAGGATCTCCATCCGATGCATTGGACTTCCAAGGAGGCTGATTTAAAACAAACAATACCGAATCTATACCAACCTCAGTGTCTATACCAAAGTGGTTTTCAAGAAAGTCAGTAATAAAATCATCACGATTTAGCATAAAAGCAAGCAATGCAAACTGGCTATGTACGGGCTTGGCATAGAATAGTTTTCGTAATCCTGGGTTTATACCCTTCCTGAGATTTTCATCATATTTCTCAAGATAAGGAAGAAACACATCATGCATACGCTCACTATGGCCGGAGTAATAACCAAAAACATATTTTGGAAGGAAATAATCCCTTTGCTTTGTAAATTCCGCTAATGAAATTTTTTCGTAACTTTCTTTATTCGTAATATCATCTTGTTGATCAATACTGTGGTAGCTAATGGTGTATTTGGATGCTGAATTATCGGGTTCAGCCTTGATTTTTATCTTCTTTCCATAACATAAATAAACAATTTCATAAGCAAAGCTTGGATTCTCTGGTTTAGAATGGGTTCCTTTTTTTTGCGGTTTACCTATTAGTTCTAGGAATACTGTTGCCAACGCCTCAAGTACGTTTGACTTACCAGTGCCATTCCAGCCAATGACTAAGGTGATCCATTGTTGTTCTTCAAAGTCGATGGTTACATTTTTGAGGTTTTTAAACCGCTGGCGCTCACCTTCGCGATCTGATCCGATTGTAAATGAGGCTAGGCGCATTAGTCTTCCTTAACGTTTTGCGTGATCAATTTTAATTGGTCGAAGTCACCGAGGCGCTGAATTTGGATTTTGCCAGCTTTTTCTAGTTTGCGCAGTTCGGTGTAAATTTCTTCGATACGATCGGTTGAAGTACCATCAACAATGCCACATTTTTGAAAGGCGTCTTGGGCACCAATCCAGTCTTTTTCAGCGGTTAACACTTCGAGTAAAGTATTCATGATATCAACTTTTTTAGGTTTTCTCGGCTTACGGAGTTTAGGTATTTTGGCTAAAGCTTCACGCTCTTGCTTAATTTTTTCAAGTAATAGCGAAGCGGGTGCGTCATTAGGGTCTTGCGGCTCCAGTTGCCCAGAAAATGCGGACTTTAAGATGTTTTTACGCTGGGCATGTAAAAACTTCAACGTTATTTCTGCTTCAGAGGCGCTGTTAACTATATATTGGAAGGCACTAGTTAAGTTTCTTTGTACTTCTTCCACTTCACTTAAAGGAGGTAGCGGTACTGCAAATTTAAGAAGTTTCCCCTGAGAAACATTTTTCATCGAAGCTTGATTACCTGTCGCAGCATATTCTATTTGAGTTCGTCCAAGCTCACCTCGCATGAATTGAAGTAGCCAATACTTCAACTTATCTTCTACAAATCGCAACCTCAGTATTTTATCACTGAGCATTACCTTTCTAGAGACACCCTTAGCAATTACACATGCGCCAACAAGCTCAGTAGTATTAGCTCTAGAAAATAAGAAGTCTTCTTCTTTGATAAGAATTGTATCGTTCTCTAAATCAGCTCTAGTGCATGTTTTACTTTCCTGTTCATTGTACTCCCCCCAAGTCACAGCGCTTACTTTGACAACACCATATTCATCTAATTCAGGAGGGCGCTCCAAACATTTAAAGCTTTTACCAGCCTCGACTTTGCTAATTATCATATCTAAACTTGCCCACACCCAACCCTCTGGCAGCTTGGGCAAGTCGGTGGTATCGGGTCGTACTGGTTCGGAGTATTTGTCTTGCCAGTTTTTAGGGGGCATTTTGCCTTTTTCGGCAAACTCGGCAAGTTTTTGTTGCTGCCACTGTTCGCGGCGCTGCTTTAAAATACGGGCTAACAGTTGCTCACCAGTTTCTTGCACTCGGTCGCTATTTTCGGCACGCCATTGCTGAGTCAATGAACCTTCAACCGCACTTTTTAATAGCGATTGCCGGTATTGACTAAGCTTAGTTTGTGCGGCTTTGAGCTCTTTTACTCCCGCATCGAGTTCGGAGAAAAGTTCTTCTAGTTTATCGAAAATGCGAGCTTGCTCATTACTTGGAGGCAACCTCGTCTCATGAGCAAGAAAAGGCCCTCGATTGATATGCTTCATAGTACTACCATGAAGATGCTCAGTAGTAATCATTTCCTCTATCGCAATTTTCATCCAGTAAAACAGTAGTCCCGAATGAAAAGCTCCTGGTATAGGTACAACTTTGAATATATGTTGATTTAACCAAGCTTTATCACCTCTCCAAATGAAGGCATCTAAAGTAGCTGACCAACTTACCAATAAATCACCATTGTTTACTTCGTAGATATCAGGTACATCAATTTTTGTATAGTTAAATGGCTTTTCTGAATTGGTAAGATTCTGAATCCGAATTATTGGTGTACCAGTTGATTCCCAATGTGCAGGTTTAAATGCAAACCCGTTCACAAACTCTGCAAGATCATCAACAGTTGCTTTGACCCAACCTTGCGGTAACTTTTCTACTTCACTCACGCAATTAATTCCTGATTTATTTCAGCCAATAGGCTATCTAATTCGTTATTTTGACCACAGCTATTCGAGCTACTAACGGCAAATAAGCCCCAAGCTTTTTGTAAACCGCCGTGGTCGGAAAAGAGGCTGTAGCCAAAATCATCTAGCTCAATCGCACAAATGGCGGCAATATGATCTTTTATCAAGCGTAGTATTCGGTCTGCGGCTCTATAAATACAGTGGAATGCAGTCATGATGAAGTAAAATCCTTTTTTCTATCTCGTCTTTTATATTTTCACATTAAAAGCGCCATGAATCAGCGACTTTAAAGCTTGGCAGTTTAACATCTCCAGCCTATCGATAAGCTGTTATTTCATTAAGCTTTAAGTACTCAACAAGCTCTTGGCTCGTTAGTATTTAGCCACTTATTGCTTTATTTCTCACGGTGAATAAAAGTAGAGTATGAGAAAGTTACAGAACTTTCAACTTAATGCTGCAAAACACACATAATATCGCTTTTAGTAAGTGCGGCATAGAAGCCCGGGTAGTAACAGAGCCTTAAGTGACTTAGGTATATGTACTATTTTTACAGGCAATTCCTTGAATTGCGCTATACTGGCGCAAATTTTTTTAAATAAACTGTTATGGCTCTTAAATCGACGATTATTAAAGCGCAGTTATCGCTAAGCGATATGGACCGCAACGTATACCAAGACTTTAATTTAACCTTGGCACAACACCCTTCAGAAACCGAGCAACGCTTGATGATCCGCTTGCTTGCCTATGCACTTAATGCCTGTGATGGTTTAGAATTTACTAAGGGTTTATCGGCTGATGATGAACCAGAGCTGTGGCATAAAAGCTATAGCGATGAGATCGAGCTGTGGGTTGAGCTTGGTTTACCTGATGAAAAGCGTGTTAAAAAAGCCTGTAATAAAGCTAAAAAAGTGGTGCTATACACTTATGGTGAAAACAACCAAGCAATTTGGTGGCAAAAGCATCAACCTAAATTGTATGAGTTTAAAAATTTAAGTATTTTTAGTTTAGATTTTGCTACAACTCAAGCGCTGGCAGCGCTGGTTGATCGCAATATATCGCTGACTATTACCATTCAAGATGGTGATGTATGGGTGAGCTCTGATTCAGTTAACATTGAAATAAAACCAGTACAATTAATGTAATTGTAGGTTCAATAGATTAAGAGGGTGTATGACTGTTAAACGCGTTGTGGTATTACACGGATTGTATATGTCTGGCTTTGTAATGCGCCCTTTATGCTCGCAGCTCGAAAAGTCTGGGTTGGATATTCTCAACCTCTCTTACAATACATTGTCTCCCGATCGCGCCGCTATTTTTAAACAGATTGATAATTTTATTAATGATAAAAATACGGCCCTTGTTTGTCATTCAATGGGCGGACTGGTGGCGCGTGCATACCTTGCTGCAAATTCAGAGCAAAGCCAAAACGTAACAAAAGTTATTACTTTAGGCACACCGCATAAAGGCAGCCATATAGCCCGCAGAATGCAGCAAAAAGGCTTTGATGTATTTTTAAAAAACAGTGTGGAATTTTTACTGACCGAAAATGGTGATTGGCCATTTAATGCCAAGCTTTATAGTATTGCTGGCGATTTACCGATCGGCCTCATGCCGCTAATTGCCAAAGGTAGTCAATCAGATGGCACGGTATTAATTGATGAAACCAAACTCAAAGGCATGGCAGAACATAAAGTGTTTCATTTAAGTCACACCAGTATGATCTACTCACGCCAAGTGATGAATTATATTGTTGAGTTGCTGGTTTAATCTTCTGCACTAGCAGCCACTTTATAGGCAACAAATGCGATGATTGCTAAGATCAGTGGTGTTGGCGCTGCGATATAACCAAAGGTATCAAAGTTAGCAAAGCTTGCTCCTGCTAAATGGCCGACTAAGCCAACTACAAATGCAATCAACGCTATACCAATAACAACTAATTCCATTTTACTTTCTTTTTGTGTTTTAGCCTGCATGTTATCTCTCCATCAAATTTATCTGTGTTGATTATGCGCCGACTAAAAACGTTAATTTTGACCTAAATCAAATAACCACTCGCCATGTAATAGCTTGCTATAAAAGCTTGTTTTAGATCATCTTATTGTGCTTTTATTAAGCGATTTGCGGTTATTTTGATTTTTAGGGTGGTTTTTTAAAGATTGGAGCCCATCTCTATTGTACGAACAAATTAATTACTACAGCAGGTTGGCTAATAGGTAAAATCTATTAAGGTTATCGATTTTAACCATTTTACAGATTACTAAAAATGGCTGATACTTGCTTCAGTGTTTAGAAAACATCTTATCAGTTTATTAAGGAGAAGTTATGTCACAGGTAAACGCAATTGGTCTTAACAGCGCGAAAAGTGAAGATATCGTCAAGTCACTCAATACCCTGCTAAGTAGTTATCAAATTCAATATATGAATGCCCGCGGTTTTCATTGGAATATTAAAGGTCGCAACTTTTTTGAACTACACGTCAAGTTTGAAGAAATTTATAACCTATTACTTTTAAAAGTAGATGAAGTCGCTGAGCGTATTTTAACGCTTGATGGCGCACCACTGCATGCATTTTCTGATTACTTAGAGATCAGCAAAATTAAAGAAGCAAAAAATATCAGTGATGGTGTCGCTGCAGTCGAAAACTTACTCGCTGGTTACAGCACGCTAATTAAAATGCAGCGCGATATTTTAGAGCAAGCAAGTGATGCACAAGATGAAGGTACGGCTTCATTGATGAGTGATTATATAACTGAGCAAGAGAAGCTAGTGTGGATGCTTAAAGCTTATTTAAATTAATCATAACCAGGTTTTAATATATAGATGTTCCGGGTGCTTAGCTAAGTAACCTGGAATATCATCGTAAAATTGTATATCCATATCGCTACCCCGCCAGATATGTTCCAGCAAACTTTTGGCTACAGCACTTGCTTGAATATAAACAACACGTTTATAACCGCGCGCTTTAACACCATGAAAGTATTCAGTTGCAACCGCCAAGCTATCTGCGGTCGCTAATTCAAACTAAGCTAAGTTAATCACCGCATATTCAATGGATTGAGGCGGCAACTTTGCTAAATCAGCAAATACATCCTTGGTAAAAGCCTGTATACCTTCTCGATTAAAACATCCAATCACTTTGATATATATTGTTGGTGATTCAATTGAGTATTCCCAGCGCCCATGTACATTAAACATATAAGTACCTCCAAACATAGTGAAACTCAATTGAATAGAAAATCACACTTAATCAGCCAAACTGATAAAGAAAGCCATCTCTAATGCTTTTTCTTCCAAGCTTTTAAAACGCCCTGATGCTCCGCCGTGACCGGCATCCATATCGGTTTTAAACACCAAAATATTATCGTCAGTTTTATATTCACGCATTTTAGCCACCCACTTCATCGGCTCCCAATATTGCACTTGTGAATCATGCAAACCGGTAGTCACTAAAATATGTGGGTATGCCTGTGCGGTAATATTGTCATACGGTGAATACTGAGCAATCACATCATAATAGGCAGGGTCATTTGGATTACCCCATTCATCGTATTCATTGGTAGTTAGAGGTATTGACTCATCCAGCATGGTGGTTAGCACATCTAAAAATGGCACATGGCAGCCAATTCCTAAATAAAGCGCTGGCGCTTGGTTAACAACCGCTCCCATTAGTAAGCCACCGGCACTACCGCCTGAAGCAAACACTTTATCTTGCGCACCATAACCTTGCTCAACCAATACTTTGGTTACATCAATAAAGTCGTTAAAGCTATTTTGCTTATGCTGTTTTTTGCCTTGCTCGTACCAATCACGGCCCAACATCTCACTACCACGAACATGTGCTATAGCATACACAAAACCACGATCGAGTAAGCTTAATGAGGTACTCGAAAAGCTCGGATCAATGGTTATGCCATACGCCCCATAACCATATTGAAACAGTGGATTAGTGCCATTTTTAGCAAAACTATCTTTACGATAAACCAGCGACACGGGCACTTTAATACCATCACGCGCTGTTACCATTAATCTTTCAGAGGCATAGTTTTGCGGATCAAAACTGCCTAATACTTGCTGTTGTTTTAATAAAGTTTTATCACCATTATTTAAGTCTACTTCAAATAATGAACCTGGCGTGGTGAGGCTTGAGTAATAAATACGAGCTACGTGCGTATCATGCTCAGGATTCATTGCAATGGCAGCATAATAACAAGGATCATCAAATTCTAAGGTCATACGCTGCTGTTGCTTATTAATGACCACAAAGCGTGTTTGTCCTTGCTCGCGCTCAGTAAGCACCAAGAAATCGTCAAACAGCTCTACGCCTTCTAATAAAACGCTATCACGATGAGGGGTATGCTCAAGCCACTGTGTTTTATCTGCAATGGTACTTGTATTAGCCGTCATTAAACGAAAGTTTTTAGCTTGCCAATTGGTCACGATATAAAACGTATCGCCGAGTTTATCAACATCAAACTCATGCCCTTCTTCGCGTGGCAGTAACTGAGTAAACACTCCTTGCGGCTGATCAGCATCTAGCACCCAAGTATCGTTCGTTTCTGTAGTGGCTAAATCAATAATGATCAGCCCCTCATCACGGCTTTTACCAAGCCCCATAAAAAAGCTTCGATCTTGCTCTTCATATACCAATACATCGTGCGCTTGCTTAGTACCTAATACATGGCGATAAACTTGATAACCTAATAACGTTTTAAGGTCTTTCTTTACGTAAAAAACCGTTTTATTGTCGTTTGCCCAAACGATTTGCCCTTCGGTGTTTTCTAATACATCTTCAAGTAAATCATCGTTATCAATAACTTTAAACTTTACGGTATAGATACGACGACCATCGGTATCTTCAGAGTAAGCCAACAATTGTTCATTAGGACTAATTGCCACCTCGCCTAATTCATAAAATTCAAAACCTTCTGCAAGTATATTTACATCTAACAGTAGCTGCTTATCTGCCGCATCCATCTGACGACTACGGTAATGGCGAGAATATTCATCATCGCCACGTACTTCAGAGTGATACCAATACTGACCATCTTTAACAGGAAAAGTATTATCGTCTTTAACAATACGCCCTTTTAGTTCTTCGAATAACTGCTTCTGAAAAGACTGAATAGGTGCTAATTGCTGTTCACAATAGTCATTTTCAGCGGCTAAATGTGCCAGCATCGCTGGCTCTGTTCGTTCGTCATCACGCATCCAATAATAATCATCAATGCGTATTTTTTGGTGTGTTGTTAACGTGTGCGGCTGTTTACGTGCAACAGGAGCATTAGGAAGTGAAGACAACGATAAGTTTGATAGAGCCACAGAAAAACCAATAAAAAATTTCGATGGCTGGAGTTTAACATAATTTTCAAAAGTGCATAAAAAAGCCCACTCAATGAGTGGGCCGAAAAATGCTAAATAGCATTAAGGGGAAACTTGCTGCCAGGCTAAATCCCAACTTTGTCCCACACCGGGCTCATAAAGTGGATTATTTTCTTCTTTCACATTGCAAAACTGGCTGAAAGGCCAAGGTTTGCATTTATAAATTAAGCCTGTTTTTGGCTGTAACACTTTTACACCCGCATTATAAACACTGCATTTTTCAGGGTAGATATAGTCATATGCAGGCTTAACGGCTTGGTAATCATCACATTTAGCAATACATTGAAAAGTTAATTCCGCACGAGTAATCCCGCAGCCTTCAAGTGCATAAATCTGGTTTGAACGATAAGCTACCACTAAACCTTGCTCAGTCATTCTTCCTGCTTCAACTAGTGGTATATGGGTATTAATATATTCCGCGACAAAACGCGGCCAATTATGTGGCTCACCTTGTTCTTCGGTGATAATTTCATATTGAAATGATAAATCGACTAGCTCTCCTTGCGTGTCATAAAAAGTCACTGTCACCATATCACCCACAAATAATTGGGTATGATGATTTAGACAACCTATTGGCATCCAATTTCCACAGGCCAATGACGTATGCATAAACAAAGCAACACCTTAAGAACATCTAATAGGTACTATCCAGTATTTATTGGATAAAAGAAATACTTTTTAACTATATTGTAGGGCTGATGACACACAGTGAGGCTAAAATTACCCTGTGCAACGGCCCCGCTATCTTAGTTTTAGCACACTAAAACCTTAGACCGGAAACTTTGCGTCCTAACCTTTCGATTAGTTTGCCAAAACAGCGTGAGTATAATGTGATATAGCTCAAAGATCAAACTAAAGAATGTAACCGCCAATAAAAACCAATACTTAGGTATATAAAAATAAAAAAGCCAATACATTACGTATTGGCTTTTAAAGTTCGTAGTAACAAATTGAAACTAACGATCTAACTGCGGCCCTTGTTTACTTTTAAATAAGAGCATAATTTCATTAAATAAAGCTTTAAACACCTTACCTACATCACTCATTATGATATACAAACACGGCACTAATATTAACGTGATTAAGGTTGCAAACATTACTGCAAATCCAAGCGCTACAGCCATAGGTATTACAAATTTAGCCTGTAAGCTGGTTTCAAACATAATCGGCAATACGCCCGCAAATGTAGTAATAGATGTCAGCAATATAGGTCTAAAACGAGCACAACCGGCCTCTATCACCGCATCTTTGATAGCGATACCTTCACGGCGAGCTTGGTTAACAAAGTCGGTCATAACCAGCGAATCATTAATAACTACACCCGCTGCGGCAATGATACCAAAGCCCGACATTAAGGTTAGATCTAAGCCAAACCAATAATGCCCCCATACAGCCCCCGTCAAACTAAACGGGATCACCGACATTACAATCAAAGGTTGCGCATAGCTTTTCAAAGGTACAGCCAACAAGATATATACTAAAATCATGCCACCAAAAAAGAACATTTTTTGCTGATTTGCTTGTGATTGCTGCTCTTCAATAGCACCGCCAAGCTCTGATTTAACGCTTGGGAACTCTTCTTTTAGTTGAGGTAATAGCTTGTCTTTTACTTGTGTAATTACTTCATTTGGCTCGATCACTTCCTCGTCGATATTGCCATAAACATACACAGTACGATAACCACCTTCACGGCGAATATAGCTAATGCCCGGTTTTTCAGTCAGCTCGACCACATCACCAAGTAACACTTCTTTACCTTGCGGTGTGGTGATAACTGCATGCTTGAGCGATGAAAACGCTTCGCGGGTTAGTTTTGGATAACGTACCATCACCCGCACTTCTTCACCACGGCGAATAACACGCTGTGCTTCACCACCGTAAAAACTTGCACCAACTTGGTTTGCTATTGAGGCTAAGTCTAAACCGAGGTCATAAGCCACAGGTTTTAAACTCATTTGCACTTCTTTGCTGGCAGGGTCAATAGTCGAGCTAATATCAAACAAACCGTCTTGTTGTTGCAATAATTGAATAAAACGACGCCCAGCATCATTTAAAGTGTCGATATCTGAGCCATATAATAAGTAACCAAACTCACCATCACCACCACCTTGGGCATTCACATCGTCATAAATAATAAGCGACTTAACACCAGCAATGGTTGGCATCGCTTCACGCCAACGACGAGAAAGTTCAAACGCGTTATAAGGACGTAAATCCTCTTCAACTAATGGTGCAAGTATTTGCGCTTCAGTACGACCTTGGTTAAACACAAGTACATCTCTAATTAGTTTTTGACCATATTCCCGCTCAGTCTCTTTATCAACGGCAATCACCATAGCTTCGATTTCACGAATTGCTTCAATGGTTTGTATATCAGAGACATTATCATTCATCTCTAAGTTGATCTGCGGATAGTCATGCGGGATCTTCGGCATAAAACCAGTACGCACATTGTTTGATGCAATCAAGGCAAAAGTGACGATCAGTAATGAAATAAACGAGAACAGTACCGCCCAACGCCACTCTACACAACGCACTATAAAACGTCGATATGGTCCATTTACAAAACCAAAAAAGCGTTTATTAAAACGTGCTCGCCAGCTATCTGGTTTAATTGGCGGGAAGTTAGTATGGGCAATATGTGCAGGTAGAATAAGCTTTGATTCTATTAAGCTGAATATTAAACACAACATAACCACGACTGCGATCCCAAAAAAGAATGCACTTTCAGGGCCTGTCGATAACGTAAATGGCGCAAATACCGCAACTGTGGTTAACACCCCAAAGGTTGCAGGGGTTGCGACTTTTTTAGCACCATTAACGACATTAACAACTCCACCGCCTTTTTTCTCTATTTCGGTGTAGGCGCTTTCTCCGATGACAATGGCGTCATCCACCACAATCCCTAGCACCATAATAAAGGCAAATAATGACAAGATATTAATGGTTACACCAAACAACGGCATCATCATCATGGCGCCTAAAAAGCATACCGGCAAGCCAATCATTACCCATAGCGCAAGCTTAAAGCGTAAGAACAAAGAAAGCATAATAGCGACTAAAATTGCACCTTGGATCAGGTTATTTACCATCATATCTAAGCGAGCATTTAAGTAATAGGTCATATCCATTAATGGCTCTAAACGGACACCCGGAGGTAAGTCTTTATTTTTTTGATCAATAAACGCTTTAACTGAATCCGCAACAGGAATAATACTTTGCTCTTCCGTCGCTTTTACTGATAAATAAACGGCATTTTCACCATTGAACTTAAAGTAACGTTCGCCTTCGGTGAATTGGTCCTTAATAATTGCAATATCTTGCAGTAAAACTTTAGCGCCGTTATCACCAATTTTTACTGGTATTTGGCGAAACTCCTCACCTGAATACAGTTGGTTTTCAACTCGAACAGAAATAACCCCAGCATCGGTTTTTAATTGTCCTGCTGAAAAGTTGGCTGAATAACGACGAACAGCATCAGCGACTTCGCTTAAGGTTAAGTTGTAACGACGTAGTGTGTCTGGTTCAATCTCAATGGCAATTTCATCCAGTGGTACATCATTGACCACCAGTGATACATTTGATAGCTGTAATAGCTCATCTTCAATGCGGTTAGCTATCGGTTTGAGCTCATTCAGTGGTAGGTCGGCAACTAATGTCATGCCTATTACATCTTGGCGAAACTCTATTTGACTTATGGTGACCGGCTCCATGCCTGCGGGGAAAGTAGCGATACCATCAACCCGCAACTTAATTTTATCCAGTACATCGGTGAGCTCTGCATCAGTATTGATTTCTAACTGGGCGCTGCCGCCATTACGAAATGCGCGATATACACCTTTTTTAATTTCGGTAATATCTTTTAAAGATTCTTCAATCTTAACTAGGATACTTTCTTCCATCTCTTGCGGTGAAGCGCCAGGGTAATTCGCATTAATTGTAATGTAATTAATTTCAATGTTCGGGAACATTTGTCGTTGGATAGTTAAAAAACTAATGATCCCCATTACTATAATGAAAACCATCATTAAATTAGCCGCTACAGAGTTATTAGCAAAGTAGGCAATAATACCGGTCTGCTTTTCAACCGTTGAGTCTGGTGTATTTGGTAGTTCAGTGTTACTCATAACGCAGTCTACCCTTTATAGTTTTTCAGTGGTTGCACTATCGAGTGCATCAACTTTTTTAACATCCTGCACACCAGCGATTTTCACTGCCATGCCTTTTTGCGGATACTCAGGTAAGGTAATAACTAATTGATCATCAGCCTCTAAGCCATCACTAATATAAAAGAACTCGCCCTCTTCGCGGATCACTTTCACTTTACGTGGCTCAAGTTGCTGCTCATCATTAACAATCCATACCATTTGGTTATTCACCAGTTCTTGCGGTAAGCGATAGATATTATTAAGCATAGTGCCAGCAAAATTGACTTGTACATAACTGCCATATTTAATTGCCTGCTGTTTATTAACTAACCCATACGGGTCATCTATACGAACAACTAAGCTACTCATACGAGTAGCACTATCAACAATACCTAAATCACGATCAACCACAGCTTGACGCGTAAACCCATGTAAACCGGTTTTTATTACCGTTGCAGTAATTCCTTTAACTCGCTCAGGTAAAAACACACTGTCAAAGCCAGCGATCGGAATAATCACTTCGGCTGTTTCAATATTATTTAACTCACCGATTTGTGTGCCCATATTTATATACTGGCCTACACCAATATCGCGACTTACAACCAGTGCATCATAAGGAGCTGTTACTTCGCAATTATCTAAATCACGTTGCGCACGCTTTAATCGTGCTTGCGCTGACTTAACCGATGCTTGCGCGCTAAGCACTTGTGGCTCACGTAAAAACAATGCAGTACGCTCTTTACCAGGAAAGCGCTTTACTTCATCCGCCGCAACTTGTGCTTGTGCTTGCTCTTCGATTAACTGTGATTTTGCTTGAGCAAGTTCAGCTTGGGCTTGTAATAGCGCCGCTTCATAGTTATCTTTCTCAATAGTAAATAAGGTTTCGCCACGAGCAACAATACCACCAGCAACAAAGTGAGGATGCCAACTAACAACCTCACCCGACACCTGCGCTGATAAACGCGTGCTTTCAAGTGGCTTAACTTCGCCATAGCTATTAATAATCACTTGATGATCGTTGGCAGCTACAGGCTCAACTTTTACAACCGGCCGAGTGTCAACTATTTCTTTTTTTTCTGGCTCTTGGGCAATCGCATTAATTCCCACAAAGCCAACAATTCCTAAGCCAAGCGCGACAAATGGAAGTGTCCATTTCAATATCGTTGTTCGCATAATCAGTCCCCTAAATATTTTACTAAAGCCATAATAACAGAGCTGAATGAAACATTAACGTGACATTTGTAAGGAACTGTTACAAAACCGTATCAAAAAGATTCAAAGTCCTTATTTAAATAACCTGAGCTTCGGATAATAAATCTATCTCCTGCGGCTGCTGTTATTTTCAAAACCGAACACCTGCGTGTTCGATATCGAACAGCTATCACTTTAGAATCACTATATAAATACTTAACAAACTGAAAATAAACAGTATTTATTTCTGGCATCAAACTTTCACTAACTACACTATCAACCACGTAGATTTGTAGATTATGAATATTAATATTGAAAAAACCACAAAACTAAACAAAGTTAAAATAGCCCTCATTGTTGCCGCACTCATACTGCTTGCAAGCATCAGCTATTTTGCTGTGCAACCTGCTGTGCCGCAGCTAAATGCGAGTACGCTCAATGTGGTGACCGTCCAACAAGGTGATATTGATATTATGACGCCGGTGTATGGTCAATATGCATCACGCT
Source organism: Pseudoalteromonas sp. SG41-5 (assembly GCF_014164495.1). Classification (NCBI taxonomy): domain Bacteria; kingdom Pseudomonadati; phylum Pseudomonadota; class Gammaproteobacteria; order Alteromonadales; family Pseudoalteromonadaceae; genus Pseudoalteromonas; species Pseudoalteromonas sp. SG41-5. The sequence continues at coordinate 40,679 of NZ_JACJFH010000018.1, forward strand.
ATGAGCGTCTAATTAGTGCCCCTGCAGTTAGCTAACACAGCGCATGGCGCGCAAATCACCATTAAACTACCGCAAGGTAGCAATTAAATAGTCATTATAAATATATGGTGCCCTGCATATAGCGCACAGCATGGCCAGTTACAGTAATTGTGTGCGCAGCAACTTCACAATGCAGATGTCCGCCACGGCTAGAAGCTTGATAAGCACTTAACGAGGTTTTACCTAACTCTTTAGCCCAATAAGGCGCAAGACCGGTATGAATTGAGCCGGTAACGTAATCTTCATCACCGCCATTAGCAGGCCAAAAATAACGTGAAATAAAGTCGTATTTTGCGCTTGGTGCGGTTGCAACTACATCTAGCGGAAACAATGTTTTAAGCAGCGCAGAGTCTGTTTTAAGATCTAGCACATCTTGCTCACTATCATAAATAGCAAAGTAAGCTTGTTGGTTTTTCAACACCTTAACGGGTTGTATAGACAAGCCAGCAAATAGCTCAGAGGGTATTTCTGTTGTAACAAAAGGAGTTTGTTTTGGAAAAGTCATGGCAAAGCTGCCATCGCTATTTTTATTAATAACTAACTCACCGACTGCAGCAGCTTGAAAACGAATTTGCGATATATTGTGCTGTTCGCACAACACAAATGCCGCAGCGAGTGTAGCATGCCCGCAAAAATCTATTTCCATTAATGGTGAAAACCAACGGATAGCGTAGCTGCCATCAGCTTGACGACAAGTAAACGCGGTTTCGGATACGTTATTTTCTGCGCCAATGTTTAGCATCAGCTCATTATCAAGCCAATTATCTAAATCAATAACCGCTGCATAGTTGCCTTTAAATAATTCGTTAGTAAAAGCGTCTACTTGATGAATAGTCAGTTGCATTCATTTACCTATAATATTTTAATATTTAAGTTCTTTACACGATGATGGCAAAATATCTTTGGGTACGGTGGTTTTATTTTTACCCATTGCTTGCATACCTGCGACTGGCTGATCGTAGCCACATAACCAAGCTATAGGGCTGCCCGGACTACCCGTGACCACAGCTGGCCGAAATGTTAATATCGTCCCCTGCAAAGGCACTGACGCTTTATTACCAAGGCTAATATGAATAGCCCCAACATCAACGACAATACCAGTTACTCGATTGCCAATTAAAAACTTACTCGCAGGTATACCGGCTTCCTCATTGTTTGATGGAAATCGTCCTTGCTCTAAATAAAAAGTCGTTACATCTTCTCGTATAACGGCAGCCATTGCTAAGGGGTCTTCAAGCTCACTGCGCTGTATATATTTACTGTATTGTGGCAATGCCACAGAAGCTAGAATGCCTATGATAGCAATCACAACCATTAGCTCAATTAGGGTAAATCCTTTATTTTTCAAATGATCTCTCCCAATGCGAAAATAGGCCGATAAGCCTCTTTCAAAAATAATGCAATCGCAATAACTAAAGTAATCGTGAAAATAGTAATGAGTTTATTCAAATACCTTTTAGCATCTTGATTAAACACCGCCAGCTTTTGCTTTATTAAAAGCACAAATTCTTTACTAATATCTAAGCCATGTAACTGACAACTTTGTAAATGCTCAACCTCAGGGAAGCTAATACTTTCACTTGCCCCGTTTACAGGAAATTCAAGTATTACAATTAGCTCGCTGTGTTGCTGGCGAATTTTTTTGGGGATAATAAAATCGATACAACTTGATGATGGTTCTGCTTTTAGTAGATTGCCTATTTGGCTTAGGCGTATAACACTGAGCAAAATTAATGAAAGAAGCATTCCTTGTAGAGATACAAATATATACCAAAATTGTGCCACATCACTAAGCGAGTTATTTAATTGAGCATGATAGTCACTCAATACAGCTGAAAAGGAAGGTATAACAAAAACCTGATAAATCAGACTAATGATAATAAAAGCAGTAAAAATAAATACCAGATAGCTTAATCTGCTCGCGTATTTAAAGCCGTTAGTACTAATTGCATTTGGTAATTGTTCATAACATAACGCAAGTCTTTGCTGCTCGTGTTCACAACGGTTATCAATAAGCTGTGCTGATAATTTTGTAGCTAATTGACTACTGTGCTGCCCAGCTTTATAAACCCGTAAATGCTCGGCACTACTTAGTTGCTTTTTCTGTGCAGGAGTAAGGTTACTTAATGGCGAAAATAATCGACATAAGTAACCTAGTTGATTCCAATTCATACCTTATCCCTTTTATCTCGATAAGGTAATTTGCCATAAAAACAGTAACTTTGGAATCGCTTGTTTTTAAAACAAACAATTCTATATTATTGCAGGGCGCATTTTATAATATTGAATACAACCAAGTTGCGCGGCATTAGTCAGTAAGATCATCACAAATGTTAAAAGATGCGAAGTACTTGGTGCTGCCATCGCTAATTCTGCAAATAAACCACACACACCAGCAATAAACTGAAAGCTAAAATAACGAGCACTTAAGTTGCTTATATCTCCGCTGCGCAGCGTTTTATAGGTTTGCGGCATGACTCGCACCGAACTCATTATTAAGCCAACAAAAGTAAGCCAAGTAAGTACATTAGCAGTCTCTAGCTGTGGGTTTACTAGCAGTAAAAACGGTAATAGTGAAAAACCTAACATAGCGGCCAACTGAGTTCGCTCTCTAGTTTTGGCGTTATATCGAGCAAAATAATACAAGATTAAGCCACTTAAACACCCGGTCACCACAAACGGTAGTACCATGTAGTAACGTTCAAAAAAGAGATTAAATGCAATAAAATAAATACTTTGCGCCACCCCAAAGGTCATCATTAATAATGACAACCCCGATACACTGCGGTTTTTACGAATTTTATTTAGTAATGGTAAAAAGCTAAACACTAAAATAAATGATGATAAAATAGGCAGGTAATGCGCCAAAGTAGACCTCGTTCGTTAGTAATTGATTAATAAGTTAGCAACTTATAAACAAAACAATAAGTCAGTGTAAACCACTGTTTTTATATGCTTTATGTAAGGCGCGGCATTGTAAAGGTCCTATAAAAACAAGCAACCATTTGTACAAAATAAACTCACTACTCCTGCGGCAAGTTAACCTTACAGTTTCCATGTTTCGACTGACACTTTGCCGTTAGTAAGCAAACATCTCATCGCATAGAATTGAAATAACATTGATAATTGTTATCATGCAACAAATTAATTTTGACGACTCTTTGCCTTATGAGAAAAACACTTTTTAAAATACACAGTTGGATTGCGCTTTGTGCTTTGATTCCACTTATTGTGATCAGTCTAACTGGCAGCGTATTAGTGTTTAAAAGTGAAATTGATGGCTTACTCATGCCAGATAGTCACTTTGTCGTTGATAGTCACGCAGAACGCAAACCCATTGATAAATTAATAGCGGTTGCTGAGCATGAATTTCCTAGCTATGTAGTAGGTAGTTGGGAAATATTTAATGATGATACTGCTGATCGGGTTTATTTAATCGAACGCGGTACCGACACTTGGTATAAATTTCATATCAATCAATATTCTGGCGAAATACTCTCGCAGCCAGTTAGCACTAGTCACTACTTCACAGATTGGTTTTTAGAACTGCATTACACATTTTTGCTAAACGATTTAAAAACTCTACCTGGTCAAACAGGCACCGTCCTTGGGTTCTTTTTTGCAATCTTTCTATTTATCCTCGGCGTTACAGGCTTAATAATTTATCGTAAATTTTGGCAACGTTTATTTTCAGTACGCTTCAAGGCGACGCTGCAAATTGTACTAAGCGATATTCATAAAATGACAGGGGTACTTGGCTCACCCATTATTTTAATTTTGGCGATCACTGGCGGCTACTTTAATTGGGCTGTGTGGTATCACGAAGTAGTCGAACACGCAGAAGAACAGCATTTTATACTCACCAAAAACTTACATAGCGATACCATTAACTTTCAAGCCATTCTGGATGATAGCAAAAAACAAATCCCGACATTTAATGGTACTTTTTTAGTTATGCCACTGGAGCCTGACGAAAACATTACGCTATTTGGTGAAGTTGATAGCAACAATCCACTGGCAAGCGAATACGCCAACACCATTACTTATGATAAAAAAACCGGTGAACATATAGCTAACTGGGATATTCGCGAAGTCGGCATTGGTTGGAAAGTAATTGATAGCTTTAGAAAATTACACTTTGGTTATTTTGCCGGTTTACTCAGTAAAATCTTATGGTGCGTGATTGGCCTAAGCCCAGTATGGCTTGCAGGCACTGGTTTTTACTTGTGGCTTAGCCGCCGTAACCGTAAAAAACAATCACAAAGAAATCGCGAGCAAAGGCGAACAGCGACAGCATTAAATACTTGATTAAATTTTTACCTCAGCGTACCTTTATCTAAACGCTGAGGTAACTATGAAACTTTACTTTTCTTTATTATTAATATGTTTATTAACAGCTTGTAAAAGCACAGAACAGCAGAGTACGGTTGCGCCAACACTAACTAGTTTACTAAATCACACTCTCTTTGAGTTACAGCAAGTCCCTTCAGAACAAGTTATTTTTCAACTGCCCAACGATGAAGCTAAGATCTTTCTATCTTATGTCGAGAATCAACGCCAAGACGGTTTAACTGACGATATTATTCTTTATAACTACATTGAACGCAGCTTTAGTAATTTTAGCTATCATGGCGATACCCTCACAGCAGAGCAAACCCTCGAGTTATCTCATGGTAACTGTATAAGTCTGGCAATATTAACCCAAGCCTATGCAAACTTAATTGATCTGGAAACTGGTTTTCAAGAAATGACAAGCCAGCCTGTTTACGCCAAAGAAGGCAATCTGGTATTTATTGCTAACCATTTTCGTACTAAGTTATATAGCCCTTTCACTGAAGATGACGATCAAATTACTTTTATTCGACCAGGAGTACTTATTGACTATTTTCCTTCGCGAGGAAGTTTTTATGTTGGCAGTGCTAGTTATGAGGATCTCATTGCCAAATATTATAGTAATTTAGCGGCTGATGCTTTACTAGAAAGTGATTATAATCAAGTGTATAGCTTGTTAATTAAGGCTAATCAGTACGCCCCAAATGATGCTGAGTTATTCAATCTTGCGGCTATATTACATCGTCGAATTAACGATAAAACAACCAGTCAATTAATTTACCAAACAGCGCTTGATCAGCAATTACAAAGTTTAAACTTACTAAGCAATTACAAAGTACTCGCAGAAGATATTGGCAATGAAATGTTAGTTGAACAAATTAATTCATTGTTAGGTGCTCAAGAAAAAGATCCTTATGAATTAATTGCTCTTGGTGAAACAGAAGCATTGAGTGGGCGCTTAATGAGCGCTAAAAAACACATAGATGAAGCAATAAACAAGGCACCTTATTTGGCTGATCCCTATGTAGCTCTTGCAAAAATCCGTTATCAGCAAGGTAATTTAAATGACGCTCATAAATTACTCAAACAAGCTATGGATCTCGAAAGAGATCATCAACAACGTAGTATTTATGCGGCAAAGCTTGCCGCTATAAGAAGTCACCAATAACCGCCTTGAGTGAAAAGACTCAAGGCGTAAGCGTTTACAACGAATAATAAAACCCGAGCCAGCCTCTAAGCTCATCATCAAAGCTGTCGCCTTCGACTCTGACTAGGCCAAAATCAAGTTTCACATCATTGAGGCCTGCAGGGCCTAAGCCAAAACTAAAGGGGCCTTGCCATTTCACACCATAGCTTTGCCCGTATACCTGTTGGTCAATCTGATGCTGTTGATAGTACAACCATGGCATGCCTTCTGCCCAACTAATACCTCCACCATAACCTTGATAGCGTTTGCCAATAGCGCTGTAAAAGGGCAGTTCAGGTGCAAAAACAAGGTCACTGCGAATATTTTTTGATAACAACGAAGAGCTAAAACCACCTAATCGCAACTCACTATCATCTCTATATTGCTGGCTATAATTAGCATACATCGGGATTGCCAGCGCTTTACCAAATAGCTGCGCAGAAACATCATAGCCCTGCCAACTCTGCGTGTCGCTATCGCCACTATACCAACGCGCATCAATCGCTTGGCCGATGGCATAATCTTGTCTGTCATAGCTCCAAGATTGCTTCAAGCCGACTCTAAGCCACTGTGAACTCTGCTCTTGCTTGATATTTGCATCATCTATCTCTGAGTAGTTATAAGCCAGTTCTGGCTGTACTTTAAACTCTCCAAAGCTCAGTGGCAGGCTGGCAGCAATATAGCCGCCTTGCACTGACTGATCAGCCAACAGGCTATGCTGATATTGCTTGCTAGCATTCAAATCATAAGAAAATAACTGGCTGTCAAACTTGATTGCAAGCGCACTGTAGCGTGCTTGGGCATAAATGCCTTGCAGTGCAGTGTCATGTAAATCAACACTGTAGCCCAGCTGCCAATCTAATTGCTTGAGTAAATCGCTGCCTTTAATACTCGCTGAAAATAATGCCGCGGAGGCTGAATGATATTGTTCACCTAACGCAAAAGTGGCTTTTTGCTGCCAAATATCGTAGTGCGTTTGCTCACCAATGGGTTGTTGATATATTTGAGCTTTTGGCAAGGTGTGCTCATTCACAAGCAACAAAGGCGCAATACTGTTAGTTGCAAAATCGGTGATTTCTTCTTCGTTATTATTTACCTGTAGCTGCATAATGTCAGGGCCATCACTACTGATTGAAAAATACAGTAAATCCCCGTCAGATAATGCGAGTGGATTAGCAACCGCTTGTTGGCCTTGAGTCAGCTTGAACAAACGTTGTGTAGTTAAATCATAACGGTAGATATCCGTTGCCTGAGCTAATCCTGCAACAAAATAAAGCTGCTTGCCATCCGCACTCCAACTTGGTTGTGATAAGTATTGATATCCCTTAGGCATTGGTACAGCAATTGATTTTTGTCCATCAATATCTTGTATATACAATTGCCAATTATGATTAAACTCAGTTTTAAGAAAGGCGAGTTGCTGTTGATCGGGGCTAACTACAGGATAATCGTAAACCGTTGCTAGACTTTTTTCGAATAATGGTTGAGCTTGACCGGTTTGTAAATCAACTCGCACTAACTCTGAGTAACCTCCTTTAACCTGTTCTCCATAAAGTGTTTGCCCATTATCTGCAATACTAAAGCGCCGCAGGCCAGCTAAATCAGTTAGTTTGGTAACTTCACCGGTTTGCGTATCCCAGCTAAATATATCTGATATACGCTGATTATCAATATTATCTACGTTGCTGTAGGCTGAAAAATACAACACGTCGTCATTTAGCCATTGTGGGTTTTGAATACCCGCACGGTTGATTTGATTCAAGACTTGCTTTTGCTTACGTTGAAACACCTTGGGTGGTTTATCAGCAACATCTTTAGGATCATCAGCGAGTAGCTCTTGTTGCTCTTGGTTAAACTCTTCTGCAGCTTTGAGGTTATCCTCAGTACTGTAGAGTTTTAACTGAGTCTTGCCGTCTTGATCACGCTCCACCACTGCAAGTTGCTCGCTATTTGGTGATAAAGCAGGACCACTAGCATAGTGATCTAACGCCAACCAAAGCTCACTAGTAAGTGACTGTTCACTTCTTTCTTTACTCATTGCTTGATAGGTATACTCAGCAATAAAACGTCGATACAACTTACTCGCAGAGTCACCAAAGACCCCTTCGAATGCGTCATCAAATTCGCGTTGCTTAACCCCTTGCATACGCGTCCAAACAGCATCAAGGGTTTGCTCTGAATAGTTTTTCTCTAGCCAAGCTAAAAATCGGGCGCCCATTAAATACGCCATAGAGCCAGCCATAAAGCCACCATCTGTACTATTCAACTGATCATAGCGGGGCAATGCACCTTGCTGAGCAAATTCGATTAAAATCGCCTCGCTGTAGTTATCAAATAACCGACCACGCCCCGTCATTTTCGATTCAAGTAATGTTGCGTAACCCTCTGCCACCCAGCGAGGCATCTCGCTGTGTGTTATATCGTATAAATCCCAAATATTCCTGAGCTCTTGACGCCATTTACTGCGGGTAGGTTGTGCTAAATGCACTAGATGAATATATTCGTGCAGTACCAGTAATTGCTGCCAACCACTATTATTTGAGATCACTGTATCTGACTGCGGTGGTGTAGTAAAAAGCGCCATCAATGGCTTATTTGAAACCGGTAATGCAAAACCATTAGCGGCATTGAGTGGATCAAACACCACCACATCAACCGCTTCATCTAAAGCACGGTTTTGTTGCTCAAGCACTTTGCTGCGGACGATTTCTAATTCATTGGCCGCAGAGCGTGCCCAATCTGCATTTTCTTGACTGTAATGAACATTAAAGTGTTCGGTATGAATAGTTTGCCATTGCACGGCGGCCTGTGTATGTGTGGCTAATAATAACGAAGTAGCGAGTAAGGTTTTTTTCATCATGTTCCCTGATCTCTTATTTTAAACCCATTATTGTCATAACTTAGTCTAAAAAGAGAGCATAAAAATGTAAGAAAACGTGAGTTACCGCTATTACGCTTTATCGCCTAATAAAATACCATCCTAAGAACTTGAAAGCGGTGAATTACATCCAACTTCGTTGATCCGATTCGGCTTGGCAAAGAATAAAGTCGATAATTTTATCGGCTTGCTCTGCTTTGATATAAGGCATAGTCGCTGTGCCCGCAGCGAGTTGTATAGACAAGCTCTTCAAACCACTTTTTCGCATAAAATAAGTGCTTACTGCGCGCGTGCTTTGCGCTTTATATAGTTCAAACACTCGATAATGCACACTTATCATGCCACTGCGAAACACTGCGTAATATCGCCCTTGATATTGATAAAAATAATAACCGTATCGTCGATATGATAAGTACACCAAGGAACTTAGTAATACAGCACAAAGCAGGCCATATACCGGGCTGTAACCTTGTCCTGCATAGCCCATAAATGCAATTAAAGCGCTCGGTAACAAAGCATAAAAGCATAGATTTTTGATCAGTAACGCTTTTTCGACACCTTTAAAGTTGAGTGCTTTAAAATCATCACTGGTTAAATTAAGCCAAGGATGTACCCACTGACAAACTTGTTTTACTTGCTCAAGTGAAAGCACTGGCATCACTAAGCTTTGTTTGCTCTTTGCGCCCGCGCTAAAGCCGCCGCTGGTTGCTTGCAAGCACTGCACGGTATAACGTTTAAGTAGTCGTGCAATTAGGTTTTGCTTAATCAGCAGAGATTGTACTTTATCAAGACTCACCGACAACTGATGACGCTCTAATAATCCAGCAATGCGTTTAAATTTTCCGGCCTGAAAGTAAAGCTGAAAATTATAAAAGCGGATTAATGACATTAATACCGATAATAAAACGGCAACCAACACAACAAGCACAAGTATTGAAAACACAGCGAGTGCTGCAGCATCAACCAACACGCCCACTTCTTGCTGATAGAATGATTCTAGGCGATTGATCACCGCTTTTTCTAAAAACTCCAGCACAACATTCATAAAAGGTGCAAGCGCTGCTAATGCCAAAATAGCCATATTCGACATCAAGCCAAATTTTGCAACTTCTTTATTGCTCAGCACCAAACATTGTTGTGGTTCGTTGGTATGTGTATCTTCAGGTTGCTGCTTAGCTGCAGTTTGTTGTTGGGTTTCTTTATAAGCCAATACTCGCTCGCGCATTTGCTCTGCATATAGCGATGTAACCCCGGGTAATACAGCCTCTTGGCTAGTGCTGCCAGCGGCATCAAAAATACAGTTAACCAAACCCAGAGGCTTAAAATAAAACGGTTCGGCAATATTAACATTCTGCACTCGCAAAAAGTTCAAGGTTAAACGCTCTTTTTTAAACACCCCTTTATTAAGTAATATTTCATGCTCATCAGTAATGCAAAAGCGAAAATTAATATAGTAAAAAAATGAATAAATTAACAAGCTAATAATCGCTACCGCTAATGCAACTTGCCCCCAAAACCACTTATTTTCAACTTGCGTAACAAACACAACCATAATAGGTAGTAAGTTAAATACACCGTCTTTGACAAATCGGAAAGCAAAATGCACGATAAAATAAACCAGTGACCAAGACGAAACACGCTGCCATTTCAAATTATCCATTTAACGACTCATCAGTAGCTAATACACTATCACCGGCTTGATTGCTGGTATTGTTAGATACTTGTTTTGCTTCAGTGTACTTTTGAATATACTGACGGATATTTTTACAATCATCATGACTTAAGCCACTAATGTTGAGATCGGCGCTCATTCCGCCAGCACTATACAAACGCAAGCTAGCCAAGCCCAGTTTTCGCTCCAAAGGGCCACGATGTATTTCTGTGTGCTGCACTCGTGAGAAAGGTAAAATCGTCACCTGCTGCCAAATAACGCCTTTGCGATAAGCTATATCATGCTCACGCATAGCAATTCCTTTAAGTCGCATACTGACAACGTTATAAGCTAGCGATAAAGCTAAAATAATTGGTAAACCAATCAGTAAGCTCGTTTGTGCCAGTGCTGCAAACTCCTGATTAAAAAAGCAAACAGCGCCTAATATTGCAGTTAATGGTAGATAAAACAGCAGCCAGTTAAGCTGAGCGTGCAGCAACGCTTTATCTGCCAGTGGCTTATATACTATTTGTTGATGTTGGGGTAAGACGTCCAGTTGGTGGTTTTCGAACACTTTTTTTCCTTAACAAGCCAACGATTTGATACGTTGGCTTTGATTTATAGCAAAGTTGCGGCCCTATATTACACCCAGCGAATGGTCGTCGCTAAGGTATGACTTTCGCCTGGCGCTACAATCGCACTATCATCCATTACATTTGCCGCTTCAAGGCACAACATTGTATGGTATTCATCATCAGCAAAATTAGATAAACGCTTTGACTTATTAATCCACGGGTTCCACAGCACACAAGAGCTAGAGTTTTCACGGCCGACTTCAATAATTCCATCCGGGGTAATAATACGCTGGATAACTGCGGCTTGGGTATAAACCATATCTGTTTCACGAGCAAAACCAACCAGTCCATCTTGATCAAACGGGCCTTCGCTAAACTCAATATATTTGGAACCTTGCAGCCCATCCACTTGAGTTTCTTCAATAGCAGGGGTTGGAAAATAAGTGTGCAGCGCTTGCGTGAAAGTAATAGTTTGGTTACTTAAATTAGTGGTTGTTAAACGCACTTCAAGCTGATTAGTTAGTATAAATTCAACCTTTAGCTTTGATTTGTGTGGCCAGTAGGTTTCATCAACTTGTGCCATTGGCAAGGTTAAGCTAACTCGAATTTCATCGTCTTGCTCTGCAACTTCATCTGCTCGCCATAAGCTCGTACGTGCTACACCGTGAATTGGCCACTCAGGATTTGGATTGACACCAAACCATGGCCAACAAATAGGAATGCCACCACGTATACTTTTACCTTCTTGGTAATCTTCTTCGCTTGATACCCAAATTAATGGCTTTTTGCCACTTGGCGTGAATTCAGTGAGTTGTGCACCTTGTAGAAAAATTTTAGCGCTACAAAGCTCGCTTGCAACATTGATATATTCTAAACCAGTGTCAGTTTGTTCGATGCTTACAGATGGAGATAACTTCATTATACGTCCCATAAAAATGAAAAACCTATCTCACCTTACCCAATCCCCAACCAATTAGTAAATATTATTTAGTGAGTTTTTATGTCAAATTTACAATTTTTCACTCTGTCATGACTTATAGGTAAGCTCAGCACCAAAAACGTTTAATTAAATAATATGCAAATGAACTAAATTTAATTTCAACTCAAAACAAATAAAAAACAGCCACAGATCTGTGTAAAGCCAATAATACAGTATAAATCGACCTTATCTATTTGAACTCTATTTATTAGATGTGTAATATTTATTGATTGCGCGAGCGCCTTGACCGCAAACCATCTGCGAATGAGATAAAAATGAAAAAATATGACGAATTATTGGTTTCTTTACGTAAAGTGATCCGCGCGATCGACCTCCATTCTAAGCAGTTAAATAAAATCTCCGGCCTTACCGGTCCGCAGCTATTAATTATGACTGAAGTAGCACAAACTGATGGTATTACAGCCAGTCGCATTGCCCAAAATGTAAACCTGAGTCCTGCAACTGTAACTAATATCTTGGATCGCTTAGAAAACCGCGATTTAGTGACGCGTGTTCGCAGCCAATTAGACAAACGTCGAGTGAGTCTTTACCTCACTGCAAATGGTCAAACGATTCTGCAAGCAGCACCACAACCGTTACAAGAACACTTTATTGAAAAGTTCTCAGCCTTAGACGAGTGGGAACAAAGCCAGCTACTATCATCAATGCAGCGTATTGCTACTATGATGGATGCTCAAAGTATAGATGCAGCACCTTTATTAGAAGTTGGTGTGCTGACCCGCGCCGCTGAAGGCAAACCCACCGAATAAATAGTTTATAAAATCATATTAAACAAATGATTACCCTAGAACGCATGGTTAGTTAACTTGGGTTAAAGGTACAATTAGTCTATTCTATACAGACCTATATCAAGAATAGCGATTTATCATGCTTAAACTATCAAAGTTAGCTTTCGCGACTATGCTAGGCGCAACAAGCAGCGCCTCATATGCTTCAGACATTGATGCTATGCAAGCTCAACTTTCTCAACTCCAACAACAGATGCAGCAACTGCAACAGCAGCTTGCGGCTGAAAAAGCAAAACAAGCTAAAGTTAATCAACAGCTTGAAGAACAGACCAAGACTATCGCAAAGCAAACTCAAGATAATACCGAAACAGCCCTATCCGGAGTTAAATTTGGTGGTGCAATTCGTACTAACTACAGTCACACCTCATATGATGACGGCAATAAAAACCGTGGTGGCGATTTTGATTTTGATATTTTCCGTTTAAATGTTTCTGGCGATATTGGTGGAGTCCTGATCGGCGGAGAGATCCGCTTTTTTGATTACATGACCGCAATAAAATCAGCATGGGCAGGCTATCAATTTACTGACGACTGGCAAGTGCAAGTAGGTATCACAAAAGTGCCGTTTGGTAATGATCCTTATAACTCCCATAACTATTTCTTTAGTGCAAACTACTACGTTGGTTTAGAAGACGATCATGATTTAGGCGTGATGTTTAAACGTAAAGTAGCTGATAACTGGCAGCTCGATTTAGGTTTTTTCAAAAATGACGAACTCGGTGGTGTCGATGGTTATGTTGAAGATCGCAGCCATCGCTATTCGTACGATATTGTTGGTAGTCGCACCGCCGACGAGGGTATTTATGCCGAACCGAGCAAAGGGCTTGGTGAGTATAATACCTTTGCCGGCCGCTATGCCTATTACTTTGAACACGGCAAAGGCATGACCACAGAAGTCGGAATATCAGGCTTAGCCGGTGGCTTACATGACGGCCAAGACCGCGCAGGAAGTTACAACGCATGGGCACTGCATGTAAACAGCGTTATCAACAATTGGAATATTCAACTACAGCATGGCGAATATGACTACAATATCGATGACACTAATCGTATCGCGGTTGGCGCATATGGGTTTTATGACTCTATTGCGACCGATGCAACCACCAGTAGCTTTAATGTCGCTTACAGCGTACCGGTTGAATGGGGTCCAGTAAGCAACCTGCAATTTTATAATGATTACAGCGCGATCTATAACAAGTCTGATGACACTGCCGATACTTGGATGAATGTTACCGGGGTATCCGTCGCGGCTGGCGGCTTGTTCACTTACTTTGATTTAGTTCATGCCCGCAATCAAGCATTTGTAGGTGGCTCTGTTGCCGGTGATAGTAATGAAACCGAGCGTCGATTTAATATTAATATTGGCTATTACTTTTAATCTTTAAAGTCAGCCTGTAATTAGGGGGGTTAGTCTTAAGAGGTTACCCCCTCATAAACTCATCCTTCATAACGCTGTAAGCAATGACTGCAAGCAATTACATTCCCATCAACTCATAATAGGATATAAAAAGAACAGCGGCATCAGGTTGAATCGCAAGCTGAGGCGCTGAACGTGGCAGAGTATAACGTCATCGAGTACAATTAACTGACAATGCTGAGTAAACTAGCAGCATATTGTTTAACGTTGCTTGCCAAGCATTTAGCCGTTTTCAACTTTATCAGGCACAAGTCTATTCATGAATTTAAAAGTAATTTTAGCCACTTATAAAAGTATTGGCTATCAACTATTAGGACTAGCCTTGGTTGGGCTGGGAATTATAGGTATTGTTTTACCTGTGATGCCCACCACTATTTTTTTCATTTTGGCATTAGCGTGCTTTACTCGCTCGTCCCCAAAACTCGCTGCTTGGTTACTCAATCATCCTCGTTATGGCGTAACCTTACGCCATTGGCAAAAGTACAAAGTAGTACCCGTAAAGGCGAAGTGGTTTGCGGGTATTGGTATGTCACTTGGCTTTATTGTATTGCTGCTTTGTGCACCGCCGTGGTGGGTTTTACTGCTGGTAGCCGGCATCGAAATAGCGGTTATGATTTATTTACTCTCTCGCCCTTCAAAATACCTACCAATGTAAATTTCGTAAATAATGTTGTGATAACTAATGCAAATCATTACCATGTAGATAATATTGCTTAACTACTAAATTATTTATGCCGTTAATAAATAAACGAACTTTATATAGTACCAGTCGTGCGTTGCATATTTATCTATCAACAGCACTGCTGTTTTTGCTTATTTTATTTTCTGTCAGTGGGATTGTACTTAATCATGTTGATTGGCTAGAAGGCGATAAAAGTGATGGGCAACTAACCACATCACTCCCAAGTGCATTACTTGAGCAGGGCCAAGAAAACCTAGCAACCTTACCCATTTTATACCCTGAAATAGAAGCTTACTTAGCCAACCAATATGGCTTAACTAAAGTAAAAAGTATCGACTGGGAAAAAGAAGATGCACTCGTGATGCTCGACTACCCACTGCCTGCAGGTTTTGCCTTCGCAGAACTTAATTTCATCAGTGGCGAACTGAATCTCGAATATCAAACTGGCGGCTTTTTAAGCTTAATTGGCGATTTACATAAAGGCCGTCATAGCGGCGAAGCATGGAGCTGGGTGATTGATATATCAGCCGTGTTAATGATTTTTTTTGCTATCACCGGGATGATTATTTTATTTCAAAATAGAAAAAAACGCTTAGTAGGAATATGGCTAACAGTGCTTGGGGTCGCAACACCAGCAGTCATTTATTTATGCTGGGTTCCGCAACTAAAAGGAGTGTCTTAATGCTAAAACTTAATACCTTAATAAGCGCTGTTGTTTTATTTACAGCAGCTTTGTTTCAACCTCATGCGAATGCCGCTGAACTTGAAATAGAACTAACCCTACCTGATCTAGACGTACAACCTTACCATCGACCTTATGTCGCGGTTTGGCTAGAAACCCCAGAGCGTAAGCATGTAACCACGGTTGCCTTATGGGTTGAAAAAGCAGAATGGTTTAAAGACTTACGCCAGTGGTGGCGTAAAGCCGGAAAAAGTGACGCTAACTTTGATGGTGTAACAGGTGCAACAAAGCGCCCAGGTACTTACACCATTAACTGGAATGGCACAGATCTAGATGGCAAAGCCGTAGCTGCAGGCAAGTATTTACTTAATTTAGAAGTCGTTCGCGAAGAAGGTGGTCGTGATTACACCCGTGTAGAACTTGATCTAAATAAAGACGGCAAGATCACCATCGATGGCACCAATGAATTTTCACAAAGCTTCGTCACCATTAAAAGTCAGTAAATGTAGCTGCTAAAACAATTTAAATAAGGAAAGACTATGAAAATCAATTTACTTAAAAGCGCATTTATCGGCGCACTTACTTTCACTGCCCTAGCATCTAGCTATGCCAATGCACATGCTCGCTGGTTAGTGCCTTCGCACACATCTCTTTCAGGCGACAAAGCACATTATGTGATGATCGATGCCAGTATTTCGAATGAAATTTTCGCACCAGATAAAGCATATCGTCCAGCACAAAAAGGCGCGGAATATGATGATAATCTGATTATGGCAATCGGCCCTGATGGCAAACCAGTTAGCGATAAAATTCGTGCATATTATCTGCAACGTAAAAATTCAGCGGCGGTAAAACTAGCTGGGGAAGGTACTTATCATATAACGATGAGCCAAGAACCACGACTAATGACTTTTTATAAAGATGCCAAAGGCGAACGTGGCCGTGCATTTGGCCCTAAAGACAGTAAAGATATCCCAGCTGATGCAACCGATATTAAAACCACAAAATCGATTGCAACGGTAGATACATTTGTAAGCCGCAACGGCACCTCAAAACCTGCGCTACTTGGTCAAGGCTTAGAGATCAGCGGCCCGACTCATCCTAATGATTTATTTGTTGGTGAAGAGGCACGTTTTCAGTTATTAAAAGACGGTAAACCTGCTGCCAACATAGAACTTGCCATCTTAAAAGGTGATACACGTTATCGTAACGAACGTGGCGAAGTTAAAGTAACCACAGATAAAAACGGCTTTTTCACTAACACATGGCAACACCCTGGACTATACCTGATTGAAGCAAGTGTGAGCGAAGGTTCAACTGAAAAAGGTATCGATAGCGTACGTTATTCATTATTTACTACATTAGATGTAGCACCTGAATAAAACCCCTCATTAAAAATAAAGGCCAAGTAACTTAGCTTGGCCTACAACTCTAAATAAACACATAAACAACTTAGCGCCAAAATTTTTCTAAAATTTGAATTTAATTCTTTTATTTTCCCTCTTTTGGGTTCATATTATAAACAATTAAATTAACATAACTATAAAATATTTAACTGAAATAAATATTATGAAAAATGGACTTTATACCAACCTAATTCAAACCAGAAATAATCCTCATTTAAATTTAATAGCAAGCACTACAGGCTTAGCTTTACAGTACCACTAAACACAACAAAACCAACAACAAGGAAAGTAATATGAAATGGAGTTTTTTAATCCAGCTAGCTTTGATCCTAACTCTCACAGCCTGTGGCTCAGGAGGTGGTGACTCAGAAAAAAAACCAACCAATAAAGTCACTAACAATAAACCCGTTGCCATGATCAGTGCACCAACCGGTGAAATGCGGGTAAATACCGCGCTAACATTTAGCGGTACAAAAAGCAGCGATCCCGACGGCGATTCATTAGTTTATAAATGGCGCTTAACCACTGCAGACGGACAAAATGAGATCGCTCTTGCTGTTGATAATGAAAATAAAGTTGAAGTATCACTTGCTGAAGCAAAGAGTTATAAACTAATTTTAGTTGTGAGCGATGGCAAACTTTCGAGCGCCCCAGTTGAAAAATTAATTGAAATTAAAGCCGACCCAACGCAATTAATTGCTCATGCAGGACTTACTCAAACAGTAAAACAAGGTGATGTGGTTGCATTAAATGGTGCGCTAAGTAGCACATCTAACGGTGTAATAAATAAATACTTATGGCAGTTTACGGCAAAGCCTCTTACCAGCAATGCAATCATAGAAAATAATAATAGCGTTACCAGCAAATTCATTGCAGATAAAACAGGTGCTTACGCAATAAAGCTAACCATTACTAATTCACTGGGGGAAACAGCAAGCAACGAGGTAATGATAAAAAGTGAGTCTTTATACGAAAATTCAGCTCCTCAAGCGGTTATTAAAGTACAAAATAAAACCGTCGCTCCTCGCAGCATAGTCACATTAGATGGCAAGCAAAGCAGTGACCCTGATCAAGGTGATACACTAAGTTATCTGTGGACTATTACCGCACAACCTGCCGATAGCAACCCGACACTCACTGATAACTTAAGCAATACCGCAGGCTTCTCTTCTTTAGACCTCGGTGAGTACACGCTCTCACTAACAGTTAAAGATCAATATGGTGAAACTGATACCGCCACAGTTACTTTAACTGTAGAGATAGCAAATCAAGCTCCTATTGCACAACTTGTAGCTGAGAGAAACATTAACTTAGCTGAAACTATTACTCTGCAATGCGAACAATGCAACGATCCTGAAGGGCAACCCTTAAGCTACCTTTGGCAGATAAAAAGCAGACCTGAGAATAGTAAAGCGCAGCTAATCCAAGGTACGACAGCAACCCCTTCTATCAGTGCTGATATTGAAGGTGATTATGTGATCACATTAATCGTATCAGACGGACAGCTTAATTCTGAGCAAGTAATAAGCGTTCTTCACGCTCAAGCCAATGCAAAACCAACAGCGATTATTGCTGATGTAGCACCTATTTTAGTCGATGAAGAAATTCAACTTGATGGCTCACAAAGCACAGATCCTGAAGGCAAAGAGCTTACCTACCAGTGGGAAATTTTATCGCCATTAGGACGTGCTACGCTTTCTAACACAG
The DNA here is from genome assembly GCF_014164495.1 of Pseudoalteromonas sp. SG41-5. NCBI lineage: Bacteria > Pseudomonadati > Pseudomonadota > Gammaproteobacteria > Alteromonadales > Pseudoalteromonadaceae > Pseudoalteromonas > Pseudoalteromonas sp. SG41-5. The sequence continues at coordinate 59,022 of NZ_JACJFH010000018.1, forward strand.
ACGTTGCTAAACCTTACTTTAAAGCATCAGGTGCAGGAAGTTTTGTTATTTCGTTACGTACCAATGATGGTAATAAAGACTCCGATACGCAAACAATCACTATCATAGTTAGAGACAATGCAAAGCCAGTCATTATTTCTAAAGGCGAACAATTACGTCAGGCTTTTGTTGGTAATATAGTAACATTTGATGTTAGCCAAAGTTACGACCCTGAAGAGACCAATCTTAATTATACTTGGGGGCTTACCAAGCCTAATGAGTCAAATGCAGCACTGGTAAACATAAAAGATGGCGTCGCTGAATTTACCCCTGATATTATAGGTAGCTATAATGTCACTGTTACTGTTACTGATGCTGAGGGCAATGCAGCTGTAATGGAGTTTGCGATCTCTGCTACCGATTCCGCTTTACTAACAGGCATAGTTAAAGGACAAATTACCAACGTAGCTAAAGTTGGTATCAATAACGCTATACTGATGATAAATGGTAAGCAGCATACTACAAATAGCAGCGGCTTCTTTGAGGCAATAGTTAGTGTTGAACAGGGCGCAACTGTTAGTATTTCTACAGCAGATGAAAGACTGGCAACTAGCGAGTATAGTTCAGCAGCGATAACACAAAATGATTTTATCATTAATATTAATCAAACAAGCCTACCGGTTTTTCAAGATGTAGAAGTCTCTGTATTCGTCTGTCCTGATTTTACTGGACCCGACACCGTAAATCTGCGCTTTAAAATGATCGATACTATTTTAACGTCGAATAGTTTTCAGGCTCAGTATGATGAAACCAAGCCTTTGATATTACAAAAAAGTAATAACACATATCTAGATAGCACACTAAATATTGCACTCCCTGTAACTGCAACATATGAAATAACCGTGGTTGAAGACAATGTGCGCAATACATCTTATTCAAGTACTGCTATTTACTACTCTCAGTCGCCCCCAAACTTAGCGATAATCACCATTTGTAATAATTAGAAAAAACTAAGCCACTTCACGCGTGTTGAAGTGGCTTAGCGTACCTTCCAGATCCAATCTAAAGAATATTAAGAACAACCCTAAATTTGGTATTTTTGACCACTTATTCGCTATACTTATCTGATAATAAAAATAAAAACCAATAAAAACAAATCATTAAATTTTGGCTTTGTTTTTGCTATAAATTAGCAAATCGTAAAATATAATTAACAATGAGAAAATAAATAATGATCAACAAACCTCTTTCTTTGCTAGCCAAAGCCCTTCCTATTGCCACTAGCCTATTGTTTCTCAGTGGCTGTATTGTGCATGTTTCAACCTCGTCAGCCAATATACAACAACAGCAGCAACGCTCAATATCAGCGTCACAATTACAGCAACTAAGTATTAATGCTGAGGCGGGTTCACTTAAAGTGATCGGCTCAACCACAGCAACTAACATCAGCGTAGATGCCACTATTTATACAGCAAAAAGTGATGACCCTTACATACTTACTCTGGAACAAAAAGGCGATAAAGCCGTACTTATAGCAAAAAATTATAGTTCATCAGGAATAGTGGTATATCAAGGTAATTCACCCAGTATTGATTTAGTTATTACTGTGCCAAGCTCATTTAACCTTGAGATTGACGATGACTCTGGCGATATAGATATTGCTGGTGTACTAGGTAATATCATTATAGATGACGACTCAGGGAGCATTCGTATTGATCAAGGTCATCACGTCACAATTGACGATGATTCAGGGGATATCGATCTGCAAAATATTACTGGTAATGTAGAGATCAGTGATGACTCTGGCAGTATTACTGCACGTAACGTTGCTGGCAATATGACTATTGAAGATGATTCGGGTGATATAACCCTTACTAATATCACTGGCAGCGTAGATATTGACGATAACTCTGGCAGCATCAATGCCAAAACTCTAGGCAGTTACATCACCATTGAAGATGAATCGGGTGATATTTATGTTGAACATGTTAATGGCCTAGTCACCATTGAGGATGGCTCAGGCAGTATTCGTGTTAACGACAGTAAAGGTATCACCATCATTGACGCTGGCTCTGATCTGCACCAGCCAGACTGGACACTTCATTAAGCGACATTTTTATTTTCAAAGTTAACTGGACTTAGATACCCGAGAGCACTGTGCCTTCTTGTCCGATTATAATCAACCTCGATGTATTCAA